>JAYVTN010000355.1:0-7622 GCA_043788785.1 Spartobacteria bacterium
CCGGGCGGCATTTTATCGCCAAGAATTCGCCGCCCACAACCTGGCCCACCGCGTGACTTTACCCGTTGAGCCATGGGCAGGAAGTTCGGTGGCCAACCACCATATCTACAACCAGTTCGTTGTCCGTGTTCCCGACCGGGACGCCCTGCGCGCACATCTCGCCAAAGCGGGGATCGGGAGCGAGATCTACTATCCCTTGCCGCTCCATCTCCAGGAATGCTTTGCCGATCTGGGTTATCGAGCCGGCGATTTCCCGGAATCCGAACGGGCCGCTTTGGAAACCTTGGCGTTACCGATTTTCCCGGAGCTCACCGAAGACCAGCAGCGCTATGTGGTAAGCCAAATCGCAGGTTTCATGGGAGGTCCCGGGCTTTGACAGGATTAGCCGGTCGCCGTTTGCATTTTTGACAGGATTAGAGGGTTGGAATTGGGCTCTTCGTCCTTTGGACCGCCGCCTTCACGGGCCGCTGGTGAATAATCCGGGGGGGCGGAAGAAGGGACGAAAGCGGGCCACTCAGTCTAAGGGAGGGTGGGTTGGCGAATGTCCGCCACTGGATGCTAAAGAGTTCCATCGCCCTTGAGTTCGGCGAGGAATGAGTCGTGTGAGGTGATGGGTTCGTCGCGTCGTTCGGCCACGACGGCGAGATCGTTCAAGTCTTCCAGGAGCTTTTCGTAGTCGCCGATGGGAAGCACGACGGCAGTCCGATCACCGCGCTCGTCAGTGATATATTGCAGGGTCTGACTCATGGACCAACGCTACGCTCAGCCGACGTCGCTGTCGAGGGCGGGAGCAAGCCCCTGACCGCATGACGCGGGCATACCATTGCCCGAAAACCCTGACAGATGTGCGGGGCGGAACTGGGCTCTTGGTTAGTTTCCGTGGGATTAGTTTATGGCCCTTAGGTCGTTTAGGTCCCTTATGTCCTTTTGGGGCGCGCCATCTGCGAATCCCCGAAAAGAAGCCCGCCAAGACCCTACTGTCGTTATGCCGTAATCTCAGTGCCGATCCCGGCGTTGGTGAAGATCTCCAGCAGGAGCGAATGCGGGGTGCGCCCGTCGATGAAATGCACCTTCTTGACGCCCTGCCCGAGGGCATACATCGCTGAATCCACCTTGGGAATCATGCCCCCGGTAATGATCTCCTCTTCCATGAGACTCTCGATCATTTCCCGGTTCACCGACGGGATCAGCGATTCCTTGTCCATGGGATCGCGCATCACTCCGGGCACATCGCTGAGATAAATGAACTTCGCGGCTTTGAGCCGGCCCGCAATGGTTCCAGCGGCGATATCAGCGTTAATGTTGAGAACCACTCCATCGGCATCCCGCGCCAGCGGCGAGATGACTGGGACACGCTCCTCACGGACTGCCTTCTGGATGGCGGCCAAATCCATGTCGATGACCTCACCCACAAATCCCAAATCGATTCCCGTGGCTTTGCCTTCGGTTTGCGGCGGCAGCTTCTTGCCATGCAGGAAGGTTTTTCCAGGCAGCCCCACCGCTTTGCCTCCAAACTCGTTCAGCAGCTTGACAATCCCCGGGTTGATTTTGTTGTCCAGCTCGTCCTCCACAATCCCGATGGCCTGCTCGTCGGTCACACGCAGCCCATTGACGAACCGCGCTTTTTGCCCAGCTTCCCGCATCCGCGCCGTTATGGACTTACCCCCTCCGTGAATGATCACCGGATTGATCCCAACAGCCTCCAAGAAAACCACGTCCCGCAAGAATCGCTCGACGACGCTGTCATCTTCCATCGCGCTTCCGCCATATTTGATGACAAAAAGTTCGCCGCGGAATTTCTGGATAAAAGGGAGCGCCTCGATGAGGGCTTCAGCGCGGAGGGTTGGAGATTGGGGCATTCGCAAGGTGGGATGAGAGGTTGAAAAGATTGAGAGGCAAAAACGCGGCAGCGGGGTTTTCCACCCGGCGCGCTCGGATCCGGTAGTATCGGGCCGACGGGGGGCCGCCGTTGGTTTACTCGCCCATGTTGAGGGTTACGTAATCGGTACTTAGATCCGTCGTGTAGACGGTGTACTCGGCCGAACCCAGGTGCAGGTCAATGGTGATGGTGAACCTTTTGTTGGCAACGATCTCCTGGAGCTTTGAGAACGGGGTGCCGCTGGCCATCCCGCCTTTGACCGCGATGACTCCATCGTAGTAAATGTCGGTGAGCTCTTCGCGCACTTTGGCCCCGCTATACCCGATGGCATCCATGATCCGGCCCCAGTTCGGGTCACCCCCAAACCACGCGCATTTGGTCAAAGTGGATTTGGCCACCGCCTCAGCCGCCCGACGCGCATCGGTGAAACTCGAAGCGCCGTTGACGTGCACCTCGACAAATTTGGTCACCCCTTCGCCGTCTTCAACGATCAGACGCGCCAGAGTGCCCGTGATGTGGTCCAACGCACGCTGGAAGATGCCATAGTCTGCGCTGGAAATCTTTAGCGGCTCGTTCCCAGCCAAGCCGTTAGCCAACATCAGCACGGTATCGTTGGTGCTCATGTCCCCGTCGATGGTGATCCGGTTGAAGCTCTGTTCCACGGAGACGCTCAAGGCATTCTGCAAATCCTCTTTCCCGATTGCCGCATCGGTGGTCACAAAACACAGCATCGTGGCCATGTTGGGATCGATCATCCCAGCTCCCTTGGCGATCCCCCCGATCCGCACCGGTTTGCCCCCGATGAGGAATTCAACGGCAATGGACTTGGCGAACGTGTCGCTGGTCATGATGGCTTCAGCCGCCGCTTGGCTGCCGGTAGCGCTCAGCACCTTGGGGATAGTGGCCAACGTGGCCTCCATCTTCTCGATGGGGAGCGGCACGCCGATCCGGCCCGTCGAGCAGACCATCACCTGCCTTTGCTTCAACCCCAGAGCCGTCGCGGCCGCATGCGTCATCCGTTTAGCCGTTTCGATCCCGCCCACCCCGGTGCACGCATTCGCATTGCCCGAATTGACGACGATTGCACGCACATCGGCTCCCCGCAAATTGGCCGCCGAGATCCGTACCGGGGCCGCCTTAACGCGGTTGGTGGTAAAGGTCCCCGCGGCGACGGTAGGCTGGGGAGAATAGATCAACGCGATGTCAGGCCGATCAACGTTGGTCGGCTTGATCCCGCAATACGCGCTCCCGGCCAGGAAGCCTAGGGGGGCGGTGACTCCGCCGGAAATCTCGGTGTAAGGCATGGACTCAAATACGTGGACTAAGCATCAAACCTAGTCTGGATTTCAAAAACGAGTTTCTTTGAAGAAAAATGCAGCTTTCCCCGGTAAACCCGGGCCGGGATTGATCGTGCTCGTCCCGGGCACAACGGCGTGGCGGCTTCTGTACCCCGGCCCCGCTTTTCAAAGCAAGGCAGTGCTCTCAGGCCACCCGCACATGACATTGAGCGACTGCACCGCCTGCCCGGCGGCCCCCTTGATCAGATTATCCTCCGCGCTCAGGACCACCAGTCGGTTGGTCCTCGGATCCACCCGCCACGCGATGTCGCAAAAGTTGGTCAGCGTCACGTTCTTGATGTCCGGATACAGGGTTTCGCCCAGCAAACGCACAAACGGTTCATTCCCATAGGCTTCCTCCATAGCCGCCGTGATCTGCTTGGCCCCGGCTCCTAGGGCCAGTTCCGCGTAGATCGTGCTATGGATCCCCCGCGTCACCGGGATCAGATGCGGTGTGAAATTGACCGTCACCCGCACGCCCGCCGCAAGACTGAGCTCCTGCTCGATTTCTGCCAAATGCCGGTGCTTGGGGACCGCATACGCCCGGACGCTCTCGTTACATTCGGCAAAGAGATATTCCACCTTCGCCGTGCGCCCGGCCCCGCTGACCCCGCTCAGGCTGCTGATCACCAGACTACCGGGATCCACCAACCCCCGTTTCAGTAACGGGTGCATGGGCAAGATGATGCTCGTCGGGTAGCACCCGGGCGATGCCACCAACCGCGCCCTGCGGATCGCGTCCCGGTACAATTCCGGCATCCCATACACACTCAGGGCGGCAAGGTCCGGGCCGGGCTGGGGTTCCCCGTAAAATTCCTGGTACACGGCGGGGTCCTTGATCCGGAAATCGGCGCTCAAATCGATGACCCGCAGCCCGCCCTCGACCAGCGGACGCGCAAACTCGGTGGCCACCCCATGGGGCAGGGCCAAAAACACCGTTTGGGCGCCGCTCCCGACGATGGCGTCGATGGTTGACTCCACAAAGCGCAGATCCGCGTACCGTTGTCCGCCGGACCGCGGATAGACCGCATCCAAGCGCTGGCCAGCTTGCTGGCGCGAGGTCAGGGCCACCAGTTCCACCGAGGGATGCCTCATGAGCAGGCGTACGAGCTCTTCGCCCGAATACCCGCTCGCTCCGACAACTGCCACTTTCTCTACATTCATAAGCGCGCCACAGTACGGGGCGCGGGTTTTGGGCGAAAGCCGCTTTTTTATTCCCGGGACTTGACCGCCCCCACCATGGCCTTTTAGGGTTCCGGGTTCAGTTTCGGGCCGTAGCACAGCTTGGTAGTGCGCTTGGATGGGGTCCAAGAGGTCGCGAGTTCGAATCTCGCCGGCCCGATTTTTCCAAAGTAGCTCAGGACGAGCATTTTGTTTTGGAATGGCGTGAGGGTCGGTCGTGGGCAATATTGGCAACCGCCGTTGCCAGAATATTGCCGCTAAAAACTTATATCACCGGCCTCCTTGGTCCGTGCAGGAACCCTTCTCGTCGCGTAGAGAAACAGAGTACCGTTGTCATCGAAACCAATGAGAGAAGCCGCATTTCCCGCGCCCCACGATGGGGGCGACGATTCATCCAGAGGAATACTTGCCCCCACTGTGAAGCTGCTCGTTCAACAGGGCGTCGATCACTCCGAAATTAAATCCCGAGCGCTAAAGGCGGGGTGGGAGGCACTTCGTGCGGCCGGTGTACGCCAGCGGGGGTTCCGGTCCGACACGGGTGTTCCGAAATCAGCACTCGATGCAGTCGAAGAAGCAAATCGGTTCTTGGCTGCCTTCGGTTGGCATTACACGGCAACGATGGAGTTTCTGGACGCGGTCCGAGCATCCGTGATTTCCATGCAGCAAAAAAAACTCGCTACGCCGTCTAGGAGGTTCTAGCCATAGGGGTGTCCTCTGTCTTTCTCGGAACTTAACTGCAAGTTTGCCCGAGTTGCCCCGTACTGCCCCACCATTACACTACTTCGTCGAACGGCCGATGGAGAGACCGAGGTTGCGAGCCCCCGTTACTGTGCTCTGGGGATAATCAGACCCGCGCGAGGGACTGCTAATGGACCTGAGGCAAAGATCGAGCCTTAACCGCACGGTTAACCGAGGACACTATCTGGGATACGAGTTCAGTCGTGCTAATGACGCGCCGCTTAGCCCCTGAACGCTTCATCGAGGTTTGCCGGGATTGGATTTCCTTCAGCTTGGCGGCGAGTTCGTTCAAGTTCATATGCTTTTTCCACGCGAGTTATTGCTTCCTGTAAACACTGGTACTGTCGGCTTCGATGAACTCAAGGGTAGATTCCCGAAGCTCTTCGCCTGAATTATCAATGTATGCAAATTCAACGAAATCCATTGAGTAGTCGTTTGCAAGGCGCAAAATGGTCTGCTGGGAGCCGAAATGCGTCTCTGCAAAACGTTTCAGGGTAAGTATTCGACCAAACTTAATTGCCCGGTCAAGTGCCCATCGGATCGCTTTTTCGATAGGGCAGAAAACGTATAAAACTGTGATTTGATGTTGGGTCGCGGCCGCGAATGTGCAGAGTGCTATGGCCTTTTCCTGATCCGAGAACGTGCCATCAATCGTTAGCACGTCTTTGATTTTTATCAACGCTTGCCAACTCGCGAGACCCGTTGTCTTGCCCGAGCCGGCACCTCCCGCAAGAAACACGACTTGCTGATGCCTCCCGCTCTCAATCTCCTCAACAAACAATTATTCAACAAAATCCTTTGCCGGTTCGTAAATACATTTCGAGTATTTACACCGGTCGGCAGCGTATTCTGGGCACAGCTCCTTCGCCGCGTCTGTGTTAATGACCCGCGGGTTCTGATTCCAGTACGTTCGGCACATCAGCGTTCGCTGAGTTCTATCCCTAAGAGAGCGAACAAAACGGTACCGCACGAGCTCCTCATCAACTGAGAACTCACGTTTGAAACCAAGAAACTGTAAGATGGTTAACCAAGCTCCCATGGGGGATCAATCTCCAAAAAAGGGTCGGCAGGGTGCACCAAGCGTGTTCTTCGCGCTACAAACATTTTACAGAGTATTCGGCATTCGGGGAATCTCAGCGTCGAAACACCCGGTCCCAGGTACCACTTTGATACCTGGTCACTTCAAAATGCAGACGCCATTCAGGACTTCGGTGCCAATCGAGGCGACCACCTGCGCTCGAATCAAACTGCGTCCAGTGATCGCGATCACATCGGCATGGTGGAGCAACCGGTCAGCCGGCCTCCCCGTGCCCGTCCCTAGTGTAGTCCGTCACAATCAGTGCAATGTATTGACCTTTTTTCTGGCGCGCTTCACTTTTTCGAGGATGTCGGAGGCCGTTGCTGTCCAAACAAAAGGGGACGGACTTGCATTGTAGCTACCAAGATATGCGGTGATTGCCTCAATTAACTCTGGCAAGCTGCGAAACACTCCCCGTCGCAGACGCTTGGTGGTAATGTCTCGAAAGAACCGCTCGACCATGTTGAGCCAAGATGCGCTAGTCGGAGTAAAGTGGAGGTGGAAACGTGGGTGCTTCTTTAGCCACGCTTTGACTTTGGCGTGCTTGTGCGTGGCATAGTTATCGAGGATGAGATGAAGTGCGCGATCCTGAGGGGTTTGGGCGTCGACCAACTTCAGGAACTTAAGCCACTCTTGATGGCGATGACGGGAATCGCAGTGTCCAATCACGGTTCCGTCAGCGACATTTAGAGCAGCGAATAGGGTAGTGGTTCCGTGCCGCACATAGTCATGAGTAAAAGTGTTCGCCCTGCCCTTTTTCAACGGCAGCCCAGGCTGTGTGCGGTCCAACGCTTGCACCTGACTTTTTTCGTCACAGCACAGGACGATTGCATGCTCCGGTGCGTCGAGGTAGAGGGCGACAATATCTTCAAGCTTTTCAACGAAGTCCGGATCGTTGGAAACTTTGAAGGTTCGAGTAAGGTGAGGCTTGAGCCCGTGCTGTTTCCAGATTCGGCCGATGGTCGAAGGGCTAAGATTTGTTGCCTGCGCCATCAAGCTACGACTCCAATGAGTTGCAGCTTCTGGCTTCTGTCGGGTTGTCCGACGGACCACCATCGAAACGATTTTGGCTGGATACGTCGGCTTGCGCCCGCGCCCCGGAGCTTCCTTTTCAATTCCCACCCGCCCTTGTTTTAGGAAGCGCCCGCGCCACTTCGCAGCCTTGACTTCGGTAATCCCAAGCTGTGCCCCAATCTCCTGGTTTGTGTGTCCTTCCGCAGCAAGCAAAACAATGCGCGCCCGCTCAGAAAGCCGAACTTCCGCAACTCCGCTGCGGGATAGCTTTTCCAGCCACTCTTTGTCGGCAGCACTAAGATCTACTCGGGGGGCGGTTCGCATGCGTGCGATTATGCACCTATAAAAACGGATGTCACACTTATTGTTTGCTAATTGTGGCGGACTACACTAG
>JAYVTN010000356.1:0-5052 GCA_043788785.1 Spartobacteria bacterium
AATGGCTAGTGGAAGACAAAAACACGTTTTTACTCAGGCGAGTAAAGCCGGCTAAGTCCGCCCGAAAGGCAAAGGTCGCTTAAGTTGACGCGTATGCCCGTTGGGGCGAATAGGCCCACGGCCTGACCCCGGAAGGGCAACGACTCAGGAATGCTGAGCGGCCTGATGTCTGGAAGGCCAACGGCCTGGTCTATTCCAGCCCAGGGCAACGCCCTGGGATTTTGCCACGACTAACGGCTAAGCCCTGCACGGGCGGCCCAATCCCGCATGGCCGTCTTAATCCCACATAGACCGGCCGTCCTGACGCCCGTGTGCACGGTCTTTGGGGCTGTCTAGCCCAAGGCGTCAGCCCACAGTGTCGGCGTCAGCCCAAAGTGTCAGTCAGCCCAAAGTGTCAGTCAGAGCCCAAAGTGTCTGGCACTCTATCAGGGGGGATGGGGCCCGTTGGGTCGGGGTGGGGGCCGGGTTTGGGGCCGAGGGGCCCGCAATTGGTGGGCTTGGCTGCGTCGGTTCGGCGGAGGTGTTGCGCCGGGCTGTCGACGACTTAATCTCGGCTCCGCAATAGCCAGAGTCAGAGCCCTGTGATAGCGATAGGCGTATGCACGACCCCCGTTTCAACAAGCTCGCCCGGCTGCTTGTAAGCCATTCCACACAACTCGCCAAGGGCGAGAAGGTGCTCATTGACGCCTTTGAGATCCCCGATGAGATGACGATCGCCCTGATCCGGGCCGCTCGTGAGGTAGGGGCTGTGCCACTGGTTCAGATCCATCACGCAAGGGTGAGCCGGGAAATGGCTATCGCGGCTCAAGATCAGCAGCTCGAAATCGCCAATACCGTTCAATTGGCTCAGATGAAGAAGATCCAAGCCTATATAGCCGTCCGCGGGGGGCATAATATTACCGAAATGTCCGATGTTCCGGCTGACAAGATGCGGTTGGTGTCCAAAAAGCTTAAACCGGTGCTCGATTGGCGCATCACCAAGACACGTTGGTGCGTTCTGAGATGGCCCAGTGCTTCGATGGCTCAACAGGCGGGAATGAGCACCGAACAGTTCGAGGATTTCTATTTCGAAGTCTGCACGATGGACTATTCCAAAATGGTTCCCGGCATGAAGGCTCTCAAAGAGCTCATGGACCGTACCGACCGGGTTGAAATCCGCGGGCCCGGCACCGAACTGAAATTCTCCATCAAGGGCATACCAGCGATTGCTTGCGGCGGGGATCATAACATCCCCGACGGGGAAGTCTTTACGTCTCCGGTGAGGAACTCCGTTGAGGGTTATATCAGCTTCAATGCGGCCACCATTTATCAAGGGACCGCGTTCGACAGTGTGCGGTTGGAGTTCAAGGATGGCCGAGTCGTAGGGGCGACGGCAAACAACACGGCCAAGCTTAACAACATCCTCGATAGCGATCCTGGGGCGCGTTACATCGGGGAATTCGCGATTGGGTTCAACCCTTACGTGCTCCACCCCATGCGCGACATCCTTTTTGACGAAAAGATCAGCGGCTCCTTCCACTTTACGCCGGGCCAAGCTTACGAGCAGGCCGACAACGGCAATCGCTCCCAGGTGCATTGGGACCTGGTCAACATCCAACGCAGCGATTACGGCGGCGGCACGATCCATTTCGATGGGAAACTGGTGCGCGAAAACGGACTTTTCATCCCAAAAGCGCTTCAAGCACTCAACCCCGACCGCCTCAAGGGCCTATAGCCCGATCCGGCCCCGTTTCCCCGGGGGTTGCCCTTCCCAAGGGCTGCGCCCTGGGCTGGGGATGGGATGCCCCGTTGGGGCCCGCGGGGGCGGCCCGGCCAACATTCCCAGGGCGTTGCCCTATGGGATACCCGTTGGGGCGGCCGGGCCAACGGCGTGATCCGGGAAGGCCACCGCCCTGGGCTGCGCCCGCCCCAACGGCGCATGCCTGAAGGCGTCCTAATCTCACGCTGCCACGGCCAGGATCCGGGCCAGACTCCGGAGACACTCAGCGACAGCTGTCGACGACCCATTGCAGGTAGGCGGGCATGCCTGATGCGACCGGAAGAGCGACCAATTCGGGCACCTCGTATGGGTGCAACTCCCGGAGCCGGGCCTGCAGTGGGGCCAGACACATGGAAGTGGTCTTCATGAGCAGGAGAACTTCTGACTCGGTTTGAAGGGCCCCTTTCCAGCGGTAGATCGACTCGATCCCAGGCACCAGATTGACACAGGCCACCAAGGCTTCCTCCACCAATTGGCGTCCCACCCGGCGAGCCTCCTCGAGACTTGGGAACGTGCTCATCACCACGAAGACTTCATCCGCCATAGGTCCACCATGGGGCCCGGCCAACTCCCGAGGCGACCCCAAATTCCCGGGCGGAGGGTTCCGCACCCCAAAACCGGTGTTTTGCCTTCCCAAGGCTTGCGGGTTTCGTATTGACTCAACCGACAATGCCCAAAGCTAAAGCCAGCAAAAAGCAGCCCAAAGCGCTCAAACCGAAATATAAACGCATTGTTCTGAAGGTCAGCGGGGAGGCCTTGCGCGAAGTCGGAAGCCGGGACAATATCTCTCCCCAGATTGTGCTGGCGATCGCCATGCAGATCAAAGAGGTCCATGAGATGGGGGTCGAAGTGGCTGTGGTCATCGGGGGCGGCAATATCTGGCGGGGGCTCTCGGCCAGCCATCGGGGGATGGAACGTTCCACGGCCGATTACATGGGAATGCTGGCGACCGTGATCAACGGGTTAGCACTCCAGAGCCAACTCGAGCAGGTCGGCGTAGCCACCCGTGTTCAGACGGCTATCCCGGTCCAGAGCGTGGCAGAACCCTTTATCCGCCGTCGGGCGATCCGGCATCTGGAGCTGCGCCGCGTGGTGATCTTCGTAGCCGGCACCGGAAATCCCTTTTTCTCCACAGACACGGCCGCAGCGCTCAGAGCCAGCGAATTGGGAGCCGAAGCGATCCTAAAAGCCACCAAGGTGGACGGGATCTATACCGCAGATCCCTTCAAAGACCCGAAGGCCAAGCGGTACGCGACGATCACTTACAGCGAGGCTATCGCCAAAAGGCTTTCGGTCATGGATTCGACCGCCTTTACCCTCTGCATGGACAACAAGATCCCTATCATTGTGTTCGACCTGATGACCAAGGATAACATCAAAAACGTGGTACTCGGCCGCACCGTGGGTACCCTAGTCACCGAGTAATCGACATTCCTGGCCCCTAGGACTCATCCCAAGTAGCCCACCACTTCCGATTTAGCGTATCATTTTCTATGGACCCCGATGAAATCATTTTGGAAACCGAAGCCTCCATGGAGAAAGGCTTCGATTACATGACCCACGAGTTTTCGGCCGTGCGTACCGGCAAGGCATCTCCGGCCTTGGTGGAAAACATCGATGTGGAAGCCTACGGGGCGTCGATGAAACTCAAGCAGTTGGCACTGATCACCACGCCTGAACCCCGTATGCTGGTCATCCAGCCCTTCGACGGCGCCACCACCAAAGACATCGAAAAAGCGATCAAGGAATCCAAGTTGGGCATCAACCCCACGGTGGATGGCAAGATTATCCGCCTGCCAGTCCCTCAACTCTCCGAGGAGCGCCGCAGGGATCTGGTAAAGACCATCAAGCAGATGGCCGAGGAGTCCCGGGTCCGAATCCGCTCGGCCCGTCGCGATGGGATTGATTCGATCAAGCGCTCCCAGAAGGATGGCAAGATCACCGAGGACCAACTGGAGACGTACGAGAAAGATATCCAGAAACTCACCGACGGTTTCGTGCGCAAAATCGACGATGCTTTCGTCAACAAGGAAGCAGAAATCATGAAGGTCTGACCCGATGAGACAAACCCGCCTCCTCTTACTTGCCGTCCTGATGACGCTGACCCCGTGTTTGGAAGCCGCTGTGGTTCGCTTAGCTCCCGAATTCACAATCCCTTCTATCGGCAATAAAAACCGGGGGCTCAAGAGTTTCCGGGGACAAGCCGTCGTACTCTTGGTAGCCGATTCCTCGCAGACCCGCGCTTTCAAGAAGCAGGTGCGTTACTTGGAACAGGTCTACCCGCAATTCGCGAGCAAGCAGGTCATTTTTGTGGCTGCCCTCAAAGACACCACCAAACCGATCCACTCGGACATCCCATTCTCGATTGCCAACAATCCCGAGGCGGTGGCTGCCAGTTACGGAATTCAGGACCGGTTCAATCTGGTGGTTATCGGCAAAGACGGCAACGTCGACTATCAAACCGGGAAAGTCTGTACTGGGGAACGGGTGCGTGACGTGGTCCAAAATTCCTTTGTGATCCAAACCTCCGACCGTAAACAATAAGGCGCCGCCTGGAGGGCCGGTGGCGCGGCCAATTCCGATGCGGATAGCAGTCATTGCAGATACGCACGACCGTCTGCCCCCGGTGATCACCAGCGCGATCCGGACGGCGGACGCGATTTGGCACTTGGGAGACGTGTGCTCGGCCAACGTTCTTGACCAATTATCACATCTTGGGCCGTGTTTACGCTTTGTGCGCGGGAACTGTGATTCTTGCGTGGACTGGCCCATGCAGGAGAACTTCAGCCTGGAGGGCTTCCAGATCCGGTTGGTTCACATCCCGCCGAGGCTCGCGCCGAAAGGCGTTGATATCGTGCTCCATGGGCACACGCATGTGCCTCGGAACGAGGTGTTGGGATCCACCCGGTTTTTGAATCCGGGCTGCATCACGCGTCCTAACCGCGGCGTACCCCGCAGCTATGCCTGGCTATCGCTCTCAATGGGCCAGCCCCTGGATTGGCAGTTGGAACGCTTTTGATAGCCTCAACAGGTCAGGGTTGCCGGTCGCGGCGATGCGTTGAAGGTCTGCGGCCGGTCCCCACCGCCCATACTGGTCGGCCATTGGTGCTATTGCGCCCTAACCTTCTTCAACGATCTCTAAAACGGCTTTCTCGCCGTGTCGCGCTGCAGCAGCCGAGAGCAAATTGCGGATCGCAATGATGGTGTGGCCGTGTTTACCGATCACTTTACCCACATCGGTTTGGCGCACCCGCAGTTTAAATACGGCTCGCTTGCTATCGCCGCTGGCTTTG
>JAYVTN010000357.1:0-17581 GCA_043788785.1 Spartobacteria bacterium
GCGCGGTGCTTCTGCTCTCCAACGCGGACCACCCGAAACCGGACTCGGTGCAGCTCGGGTCGGCTGGGGCACGATTGAAGCGGCTTTTGGGGTACAACCAACTGGAGATTTTGGGCAGTAGTACCACTACGATCGATGAGGCCGTGGAAAGTTGGATCGTACCGACCCCCAATTTCTGGCTGAGTGTTAAAGCGCGCCGGATGGCCAAAGCCCCGCGAGGGGACTATCAGCTAACGGTCCAACTCATCCACGACGAGCGCCAGTTGTTGGAGGTCAAAACCGAGCAAGGGCTGGATAGTCCGTTTTTTATCCTTGGTCCGATGCACGCCAGCGGGCAAATTGTGATCGTGCTGCGGCTTCAGCCGTAGCCTTGCCCGCGCCCGGCCCGCCGATAGCTGGGATGGACCAAAAGGGACGATCCACAGTCTCCGAACGCTTGCCGGCGCCTTCAGTCACTTTGGTCACTTTGGTCCCTTTGGTCCTTTAGGCCCCTTTTCTCTCTTGCAGTCGCCCCAGCACATCCCCGCTTAGCCGTATCGCAACGCTTCAATCGGATCCAGCCGACTGGCTTTAAACGCCGGATACAACCCGCTCAAGACGCCAATAACCACGGCGAATCCAAAGCTGATCAACACACTGGAAACTTCCACATAGGGGGCATTCTCGGCCGGGGAGATCATCACAAGAATCCGCATCACCCCGAGGCTGGTAACCAGCCCCAGTAGGCCGCCGATGATGCCGATTACGGCGCTTTCCACCACGATCTGGGCGAATATGTCCCGGCTTTTGGCTCCCACCGCCCGCCGGACCCCGATCTCCCGGATCCGCTCGTTGATACTCGCAAGCATGATATTGGTGATCCCGATGCCGCCCACCAGCAGTGAAATCCCGGCAATGATCCCTCCACTCAAGCGGGTATTGCGGACACTCTGTTCAATTGAATCGAACCATTCCTGGCGCGTGTCGAAGTCGAAGTCCTGGATGCCCCGGTGCGTGGTGTCCAAGATCGAGTGAACCTGCTCGAGGCATTCCTGCATGCGCGAGGTGTCTGCCACTTGGAAGATCAGTCCGTCGAGTTTGAGCATGGGCCCTTGGTTTTCCTTGCCCACCATGTTGGCACTCTTAAACTCGTAGAACATCGTGCTGATCGGGATAAGGACGATCGAGTTTTTGCGCTCGAAAGGATTCCAGCCCCGCCCGTGACCGCCCCCGCTCCTGGAGGGCTTGTTGGTCCGGGTGGCCGTTGGAGTTTTGGCGCCGAGTTCCCGGCGGCGCTTGTCCTCCTCGCGTTCGTAGAGAGGAAATGCACCGACGATCTTAAGAGGGCGTCCATTGAGTAGGATGGTTTCCCCGACGGGATTGAAACCGGGGCGTTCGGGCCAAAGTTTATCGGCGATGGTGCGGCCGATCACGCACACGGGGAGGGCGTTTTCGACATCCAGATGGGTTAAGCCGCGACCGGAAGCGATCTCATGTTTGTTGATTGGAATGTAATCGGGCCAGCACCCCACAACCGGAGCCTTGAAAACATGGTTGGAACGGGTCAGCGAGCACGAGAGGATCTCGGACATCGGGGTCACATGGGCCACCAACGAAGCCGATTTGGCAATGGCCTCAGCATCAGCCAGGGTACGCCCCGGGGAAATCTCCGCGTAGCCTTCCTGTTCGGCAGGGACCTCCTGACTTTGTACGTTGACCTTCTCGATGCCTCCGATCTGCTGCATGTACTCCCGCATCCCTTTGGCTATGCCCGCTGTGAGCGCAAACATGCTCAAAAGAGAGGCAACCCCCAGAATGATCCCCAGCATCGTCAGGAAGGAGCGGAATTTGTGGGCCCAGATTTCCTTGAGCCCCATCAATAATCCAAGCCAGAGATTCATGACACGAGTTGGCCGTCGCGGATCTCAATCCGGCGCGGGGTCTGCTGAGCGATTTTGTGGTCGTGGGTCACGATCACGATCGTGCGCCCCTGGGCGGTCAACTCCGCAAAGAGTTCCAGAATGCTGGCGCCGGTTTTTGAGTCGAGGTTGCCCGTGGGTTCATCGGCAAACACAATCCGCGGGTTGTTGACCAATGCCCGGGCAATGGCCACACGCTGCATTTGGCCGCCACTGAGTTGGAGGGGCGTATTTTGGAGCCGGTTGGAGAGTTCCACCCGTTCAATGGCCGCCAATGCGCGATCCCGTCGCTCTTGGGCATTCACCCCGGCATAGATCATGGGCAATTCCACGTTTTGAAGTACCGTGAATTTGGGCAGGAGGTTGAAGGATTGAAAAACAAACCCGATCTTCTGGTTCCGCATCTCCGAGAGTTGGTTGGAGGTGGCATGGCTGACGTCGACCCCCTCGATGTGCATGGAGCCCGAGGTGGGCGTGTCCAGACAGCCCAGGAGATGCATCAGGGTCGATTTGCCGCTGCCGCTTGGGCCGATGATCGAAGCGTATTCGCCTTGGGCGATGGACAGATTGATCCGGTCCAAGGCCAAGATGTCCTGTTCACCCACGCGGTAGCGCTTGGAAACGTTGGCCAATTCGATGAGCGCCATGAAAAGGAAATATCCGGGGCGGATCAGGATTTGTCTTCGGCAACGCGGTCGGGTTCGACCAGGAAGATCTCCTCGCCTTCCGTAATCCCGGTGAGGATCTGGACGTAGTCGAGGTTGGTCACGCCGACTTTGACCTCGCGCCGCACGGTACTATCCCCGTTGCGGACATAAACGATCTTGGATTTGCCGTCGCCTTTGAACACGGCGGCAATGGGGACGGTCACGGCATTGTCGGCGCGGGCGATGGGCACTTCCATAGTGACGGTCATGCCGGGCTTGAGCCGGGGGTCGGGTTTCTCGATAAGGGCTTGAATCTGGAATCCCTTTAAATTGCTTTTGACCGTGGCCACCGGGGCAATAAAAGAAATGGTGGCGTTCATTGTGGCGTCCTTGAGGGATTGCGCTTCGAGTTTGACCCGTTGGTTGAGGCTCAGGCGGGCCACATCCACCTGGTTGATATGAACTTCGACCAAAAGCTTGGAAAGGTTCGCGATGGTCGCCAACGTCGTCCCATTGTTGACGCTGGCTGCGGCAATGACTACTTGGCCCTCCACCACTGGCATGGTCAGGATTGTGCCATCCATGGGGGCAATCACCTTGGTTTTGCTCATCCGATCATCCACGATCTGGAGACGACGCTGGGACTTGGAGAGGGAATTCTCAGCGAGGGCCACCTTCGAGCCTAGATTGTCGAAAACTTCCCGGCTAATGAGTTTGGCTTCATAGAGTTCTTTGGCTCGCACGAAGTTCTTCTGGTCCTGGTCGATCTGGAGCTGGGCGCCTTCGATTTCGGTCAACGCTGTGGCCCGTTCGCTCAGCAGATCGTGATCGTCAATCTCTACCAGTACGTCGCCTTCCTTGACCGTGGATCCCGGTTCGATGTTGATGGCTTTAAGTTTCCCGCCTACCTCCGGTTTGACCTCCAATTGGAAGGCCGGTGCCACGTCGCCACTGATTTCCACCGTGAAATCGATGTCCCGCTTCTCCGCACGCACGATCAGCTTGGAGTTCTGGCGATCGACCCCGGCTTGCTTGGAAGCCTGTTCGGCGCGCATCCACCAGAAAATCCCAGCAGCTGCGGAGGCGAAAGAAAGGAAAATGAGGGTTGTTTTCTTCAAAACAGAGGGAATCCGGGCCATCTTCGGCCAATACAGCCCAGAAGGCAACGGTACGTGTACGTGTTGAAACCCGGGAAACCGATTTCTCTTAGGGCTGGAAACGGGAGATTTTCCGCAAATGCATGGTGTCTGGACGGGCCCCGCCAAGGTGTGTGGGGCAGTTTAGACCGGGAACGGGGTCGGGGACGGGGTCGGGAACGCCGGGACGACAGGAAACCGGCCGGTCCTGGTCACTGGTTAAACCAGAGGGCGAGTTTGGAGGGCTCGAGTTCGTCGAGGCGGAGGACAGCCTGATCGGCCTCGCCCCACAACGTCCTAATCTCAAAGGAGAACAAGACGGGTAACACCATTGTGAGCCGGTTTCGATATGCGACAAACGCGCTCGGGGAGCGGACCAGCCTGGAGCAGTCGGGGACCGGATTTCAACAGCCAAAAATCAACTTGTTCGCCTATGACAGTCTTGGCCAAGTGACGTCCGCAAATACCTACACTGGCGGCACCCTTGCACAGCCAGACGAACCGGAACCTGTTCGACTGGCGTTTATTGCTTTTCTACCCACGCGAAACAGCGAAGAGCCTTAAAACCGGGCGGTGATGTCGCACGTTGCGCGGCCTCTATGAAAAGTCCGTGTTCGATTTGCCGGTTCGGGTAAATCATGCTGATCCAACAATTAGGAAAAAGAGATTCCTGGGCCAGATCAGGATGTTCGGTGGGACGGAAGGATCCCACACCAAGAGCGCCAAGCACACCAAGGCTGATCCGGCCCCGTGTGAATTTAACCATCGAGCGCTCCAATAGGGGGGGCGGAGGGGCGGATTAGGAAAAACTTTGCTTCGCTCGGGGGTTCTCCCTACTCACCATGGTTTACCGTGAAGAAGTTGATTATCCAGATGCCTTGTTTCAACGAGGAAGGGACGCTTTCGATAGCCTTGAAAGCGCTGCCCCGGGAGTTGCCGGGAATCGATAAGATCGAATGGCTCATCATCAATGATGGAAGCACGGACAAGACCATAGAGGTGGCCCGGGCTAATGGGGTAGACCATATCATCGACCTGGGATGCCATCGCGGTTTGGCCCGGGGATTCATGGCCGGTTTGGATGCGTGCCTTCGGAATGGCGCCGACATCATCGTCAACACCGATGCCGACAACCAGTATAACGCCGACGATATCCCCAAGCTCATCGCTCCGATCCTGAGCGGAGAGGCCGAAATCGTCGTGGGCGAGCGGCCCATCTCGGAGATCGAGCATTTTTCCTTTCTCAAGAAGTTCCTGCAACGAGCGGGCAGTTGGGTCGTCCGTGCGGCAAGCCAGACCGATGTGGCCGATGCGCCAAGCGGATTCCGGGCGATGAGCCGGAATGCGGCCATGCAGCTCAACGTCTTTTCCCAATACACCTACACGCTGGAGACGATCATCCAGTCTGGACAGAAGGGCATGGCGATCCGCTCGGTGCCTATCCGCACCAACGGTTTCCTGCGTCCCTCACGGCTGATGAAGTCGATGCGGGCCTATATCCAGCGCTCGATTCTCACCATCGTGCGGATCTTCATTACCTATAAACCCTTGCGGTTTTTCACGGTGGTGGGAGCGTTCCCGTTCACGGCAGGCGTTCTCTTGGGAATCCGCTGGCTGTGGCTTTTCCAGGAGTCGCCCACCCGGGGGCGGGTGCCGAGCTTGATTCTTGCCGCGACCCTGGTGCTCATCGGCGTGCAGCTTTGGATCTTCGGCATCGTGGCCGATGTAGTGGCCGTCAACCGCAAGCTTCTGGAAGATATCCAATTGCGTATCAAACGGCTTGAATACAAATGAGCCGCGACCTGTTCGCCCGCGAGGCGCTTGCCCAGATCCCCAAGATCCTCACCTTGCAGGATCGCAACGCGCACTCACCCACGTACGGGTGCTTTGACCGCAATTTCTGGCACTACAAGATCATCGATTTTCCCAGTGGGATGGCTGCGGAATTCGTGTGGCCCTTGGCATTGGCCTATACCTTGGCCATTGAAGGCAACCCGTACTATTTGCAGCCGGCTCTCAAGGAATGGATCGCCGCTGGAATCCAGTATGCCGCGCGCAGCGCCCACCGGGATGGATCCTGCGACGACTACTTCCCTTACGAAAAGGCGGCCGGCGCGGCTGCATTCTCCTTGCTGGCTTGCATGGAGAGCTATCGGCTCGTGGGTCTGGAGAGCCAGGAGATGCTCGGGTTCTTCCGCCGACGTGCCGATTGGCTGGCCGATCATCACGAGAGCGGCCGTTTAACCAATCATCAGGCGCTCATTGTGCTCTGCCTGGAGAAGGCCGGGCGTCTCTTCGCCACCAGCCGATGGGACAAGCTCAAGGCCAAACGTTTGGAGCGGGTTTTCCAGTGGCAGAACCAGGAAGGCTGGTTCCAGGAATACGAGGGCTGCGACCCCGGTTATCACACCCTGACCATTGGAATCCTGGCCGAGCTCTACACGTTGGTCCCCAGCGAAAAGCTCAAGACCGCCCTGGAGAAGGCGATCGAGTTTTCCTCCGAGTTTGTGCATCCCGATGGATCTTTTGGTGGGGAATATACCAGCCGCAACACATACAATTACTTTCCCCACGGGTTTGAGCTGGCCGGCAAATGGCTTCCAAGTGCTCTAGCGGTCAATGACCGGTTTTTGGTAGGCCTCGGGGCAGGCTTGGGCTCGTGCTACGCCGATGACCATATCATCGGGCACCACACATGGAGTTACCTGCTGGCCTACCAGCACTTTGTGGCCGAGCGGCCGGCCATCAAGCCGGCCAAGGAAGGGCGCTGTCATTTCAAGGAAGCCGGGATCCTGATCGAGCGACGCGCCGGGAGGACCGTCTACCTGGCCCTGAACAAAGGCGGGGTGTTCAAATGTTTCTCCGGGAACAAGCTGGTGCATTCGGACACGCACTTCTCGGCACTGGTCGAGGCGGGTCGGATCCGCAACGCGGTGGCTCACCTGGTAGGCAAGTACAAGGTGGAGGTCGAGGCAGACCGGATCACGGTCTCCGGGCCATTGGGCTGGGCCAAGTCCAAGGGCATGACCACTTTCAATCTCGTAGTCCTGCGGGGCCTCATGTTGAGCGTCGGGCGCTTTTTCCCCGATCTCATCCGCAAACTCCTGCAGCGGCTCCTTATTACGGGGAAAAAGCCCGCGCCCTTGAATTTCAAACGCGTCCTCAGTTTCCAAGACGCGTCTGTGACGGTTGTCGACGAATTGGTGGCCTCGGAATGGGGTAAGGTTCGTGCCGTAGGAATCGGGGCGCTACAGACTTCGATTTACGTCGTGATGAGTTGCACTTACCAGGCAGGCCAAATGCAACCATGGTTGGACCGCACCGCAAAGACGCATGAGCTCAAGGATGGAGAGCCGTTGCGGATTGAACGCACGTTCTGACCCGTCTGGATCCTACCGTGAAGAAGCTTGTCTCGTTGATCGTCAGTGTAGGGATTTTGGCGCTGATCTATTGGAAGATCGGCCCGGAGCACCGTCATCAACTGCTCGCTATTTTTGCCAATTGCAACCGCCCCTGGATGGCAATGAGCCTGGGGATGGTGGTGCCGCTCACGCTCTTCACCTCATGGCGTCTGCAGCAGCTGATGCCCAAAGCGGGCCAGTTAAGCTTCGGCGAGGCCAACCGCCTCATCCTTGTTGCAAGTGTCCTCAACATGATCCTGCCTTCTAAAATGGGGGACATCGCGAAAGCTTATTTCTTGCGCGACCGCGGTCACCTCAATGGTTCGTTGGCGCTCTCCCTGGTGATATTCGAGAAATCCTGCGACATGCTCTCGCTCCTTCTCTGGTGCGTATTCGGATTGGCGCTGTATCCAAGGAAAGATGGGATCTTCTGGACATTGACCGCGGCGGTCAGCGGCATGTTGGTGATGGGCTGTTTGCTCCTGGGCTCCAAAGGGTTTGCGAGTTTCTTTTTCGGCCTGGCGGGAAGGTTGGCTCCCGGAAAGATTGGTGCCAAGGTGGGGAAACTCGCGGGGTCCTGGGGTGAGATGCATGATTACTTTTGGGCGAGCAAGACGCGGTTGTTGAAGGTGACGGTGACCTCAGTCTTCATTTGGTTCCTGCATCTGCTCCAGATCTGGATGTTTATCCTGGCTCTCAAGGCGAGCGTCCCGTTCTTGAGCAATCTGGCGTTGTCGCCGCTGGCAATCCTGGCTGGGCTCCTTCCCGTGCCGACCTTTGGGGGTGCCGGCCCCCGCGACGGCGCGCTGATCGCCCTGTATGCCCCCTATTTCGCCACACCGGTCGCACTGGCCCTGGGACTCCTCTGTACAGCCCGCTATGTACTGCCCGCCATCGGAGGGCTCCCTTTCCTAGGCCAATACATTGGAGTGGTGAAGCGAATGGAAAAAGGGGAGCTTAGCGCGGTCGAGGCCCGCTGAAGTTTATAAGATTTTCTCGTCTCGAAAGATGGAGTGATCTAAACAGGGTTTCTCCCCCGAACCGATGCATGTTCCCCTTCTAGCATTAAAGAACGTAACCAAATCCTTTGGCGCCGTCCGTGCGCTCAAAGGCGTGTCGTTTTCGCTGGAGGCGGGTGAAGTTCATGCACTTTTGGGGGAGAACGGCGCGGGTAAATCGACGCTGATCAAGGTCATTGCTGGAGCGCACCATTCCGACGGGGGCCGTTTGGAAGTCGATGGGGCGGTGATTGGCGGACTGGATCCCCACTCTGCGCGGCAGTTGGGAATTGCCTGTATCTATCAACAACCGGCACTGTTTCCTGCGTTGTCAGTGGCCGAGAACATCGCTTTGGGCTTGGAACGCCAAGGGGTTCTGGGCCGGGTACGTTGGAAGCAAAGGCGGGAGAAGGCGCGTGAGCTTCTGGCGCGGGTGGGTGCCAGGATTGATCCCGAATTGGAAGTCTCCCAGCTCTCGATGCCCGAGCAACAACTCGTGGAAATTGCCAAAGCGCTGGGCGCTGGCGCCCGGATCCTGATCATGGATGAGCCCACGGCTTCCTTGACGCGCACCGAGGTCGATTTGCTAATGGCCTTGGTCAAGGACCTGCGCAAGCAGGGCGTGGGCATCATCTACATCTCCCATCGCTTGGAGGAAATCTTTGCCATTGCTGATCGGGTCACTGTGCTGCGCGATGGCGAGAGTGTCGGAACCTATCCGGTCGAAGGCATGGATGAAGCCACCCTGATCAAACATATGGTCGGGCGCGAGGTTTCCACCATCTATCCGCCTTCAGAGGGTGAGCCGGGTGGGGTTGTCCTCTCCCTGAATGGATTGGGGTGTGCGGCCTCGGGTGTTTCCGCGGTCAACCTGGAGATCCGCGAAGGAGAGATTGTGGGCGTGGCTGGACTGGTCGGGGCCGGGCGCACGGAATTGGCCCGGATCCTTTTCGGCATAACTCCAGCCGACACAGGGACCATTTCGCTCCTTGGGAAACGGGTGCGGATCGGTTCGCCTCCGGAAGCGGTCGCTCATGGGATCGCGTATGTTCCAGAGGATCGCCGCCGACACGGGGTTATCCTCGAGATGCCCATCGCGGCGAACATAACCATGGCCATCCATTCGCGAATATTCCCAGGAAGCTGGTTGCGCGCGGATGCCGAGCGCCGCTTGGCTTTGGAGTACATCCAAAGCCTGGGAGTCAAGGCTTACGGGCCAGAAGCCCCTGGCAGTTCGCTCTCAGGCGGCAATCAACAGAAAGTATCCCTGGCAAGATGGCTGGCTACCAAACCGAAGGTGCTCATTTTGGATGAACCTACCCAAGGTGTCGACGTGGGGGCCAAGGCCGAAATTCATCGGATCATCCGGGGCTTGGCCAGGAATGGATTGGGTATCCTGATGATTTCCAGTGATCTACCTGAGGTTCTCGGTATGAGTGACAAAATCGTTGTCATGCGCGAGGGCACCGTGGTGGAGACTTTCGACGGTTCCGCTCCGGCGGATGAAGTCATGGGGGCGGCGTTGGGCCGACAAAAGAGTGGGGCAATGGCGTAATTATGGGTACTGGTTTTCAACGCTATTTCCGGGAGTGGTCGGTAGCCATCGTTTTGATCCTAGTGCTCTTGGTGATGGCAGTGGTGGCACCCGCGTTCTTTGATCCGCAGCCGATGCTCTCCCGATTGACCCGGGAAGCTCCAGTGCTCGTGGTTGCGTGCGGGATGGCTCTGGTGATTGTCTGCAGGCAAATTGATATCTCCATCGGCTCGCAGTTTGCCGTCTGCAGTGTGTGCGCGGGATTATTGGCTGCCGCCAAGTTGCCCCTGGCCGTTGTGTTGTTGGGAGCTGTTGCCGCTGGCGCATTGCAGGGTGCGCTCAACGGGGTGTTGGTCGCGGGCCTCCGTCTGCCATCGATCGTGGTGACGTTGGCTACCATGGTCATCTGGCGCGAAGGCTTGCGCTGGTTACGCCAAGGACAGTTCGTCAATCTGCCAGACCAGTTCCAATGGCTGGGCCTCAGCCAAGGTAGCGGCCAGAGATTGCTCATCGGTTCTTCGGTGGCGCTCTTAGTGGCTTTAGCCTTGGGAATGAAACATATCCCGGCTGGTCGCTACGTGTATGCTGTGGGCTCTGATGCCGAGGCTGCGCGTCTGGCCGGAATTCGCCCGCAGTTGACCACTTTCCTGGTCTTCGTGTTCATGGGCGCCCTGACTGGGGTAGCCGCCCTTATGAATATCGCGCAATCCCCGCAGGTAGACCCCAAGTCAGGGGCGGGCCTTGAACTCAAGGCGATCGCCGCTGCGGTTGTGGGCGGGGTGGCTATCTCGGGCGGGCGCGGTAATCTCTGGGGCGTCTTTGGCGGGCTACTGCTGTTGGCGACCGTCAATCCGGCACTGACTTACTTGCACGTCGAGCCCTATTGGGAAAAAGCCATTCAAGGCGGGATCATTCTTCTGGCCGTTGTAGCCGATGGGATCCGTGGTCGGCGCAAGCAGAATTAAGTGCCATGGGCTCTCAACATATGAAACCCAGAAACTGGAAAGCCCTTTTACTCCGGCACGAGTGTCTTCTTCTAATCGTGCTCTTGGGAGAGATCATCTATTTCGCCTCGGTCGGAAGGCGGTTCGGGAGTTTGGATAACGTCTTCGACATTGTGCGGCACTCCACCGAAATCGGCCTGTTAGCATTAGTGATGACGCCCATCATTCTTACCGGAGGCATCGATCTTTCTGTCGGCTCGCTTATGGGCTTGTGTGCGGTCATCTTCGGCAAACTCTGGCGCGACGGGGGAATGCCACCAGCCGGTGCTGCCGTGGCCGTCTTGATCATTGGTGCCTTGGCCGGAGCCCTTAACGGTGGATTGATCACAGGGCTTCGGCTCCCGCCCTTGATCGTCACCCTGGGCACTTACTCTCTATTCCGCGGGATCGCAGAGGCTATTACCCGCGGAACCGACGCGTTTACCAATTTCCCGGCTTCTTTCTTGTTCATTGGCCAGGAGCGTTTTTTGGGAATCCCGGTCCAAGGCTTTGCGTTGATAGGCGTCGCCTTCCTGGTGTGGATACTGGTCCATCAAACCACATTTGGGCGTAGTTTCCGTGCCATCGGGTTCGCTCCCGAGGGGGCGCGATATGCCGGTCTCCGGGTGGAGCGCAAGCTGGTGTTGGCTTACACCCTCTCGGGGTTGGTGGCTGGGTTGGCGGCCATTATCTATACCGCACGTTTGGGCCAAGCCAAAGCGGATGCGGGCACCGGATACGAACTCTTCGCGATAACGGCCGTTGTTTTGGGTGGCACCTCTATCTTTGGAGGCAGCGGCTCGGTTCACGGCACATTGTTGGGAGTGGCTGCCATCGCTGTCTTGAGTAATGGACTGGTGCACGCCCACCAGCCTCGGGAGGTTGCCGGCATCTTGACGGGAGTCCTTTTGATCTTGGCTCTTTCAGGAGGTGCACTTCCCAAACTTTTTTCCCTGTTCCGCAGTCGGCAGATCAAACCCAAAGCAACTCCACAACTTAGCGCGACCCCATGAAACGACTCCTCCTAGCAACCCTACTCCTGAGCGCAGCCATGATGAGCAGCTGCCGCAAGGCACCCGAGACCGGTGGTGCCCAGAAACCAAGTGGCTCCAAGTTGACCATCGCGCTGATGCCCAAGAGCAAAGGCAACGCGTATTTCATCTCCTGCAAACAGGGAGCGGACGAGGCGGCTAAGGAGCTTGGGGTGGACTTGGTCTTTGATGGCCCCACCGAACCCGATCCGGCCAAACAGAACGAGATTATTGAGAATTGGGTGACCTTAGGCGTGGATGCCATTGCAGTGGCATGCGAAAATAAAGACGGCATCTCTACGGCTCTTCGTAAAGCCCGCCAAAAGGGGATCAAGGTCATCACCTATGATTCCGATGCTGCCGTTGACGCCCGCGATTTCTTTGTCAACCAAGCCACCCCGGAAGGAATCGGCTATACATTGATGGACGACGCTGCGCGTTTGACCGGGGGAGAAGGGGAGTTTGCCATCATCACAGCCTCCCTGACTGCGGCTAATATGAATGAGTGGCGTAAGCATATTGAAGCCCGCATGGCGGAAAAATACCCCAAAATGAAATTGGTGGCCACCAAGCCCTGCGATGATCTCAAGGACAAGGCCCAGAGCGAGGCGACTGCTCTGATGAGTGCGTACCCCAACATCAAGCTCATCATGGCAATCTGTTCGCCAGCCGTGCCAGGGGCAGCCGAAGCGGTCAAACAGGCCGGCAAAACTGGAACGGTTAAAGTTATCGGTTTGGGGCTTCCCAGTGAGAACCGCAAGTACCTCAAGGAAGACGTCACCCAAAGTGTGGTGCTCTGGAAGACAGCGGATCTGGGTTATCTGACCATCAATGCCGCACACGGATTAGCCAGCGGGACGCTCAAGGCGGGGGATAAGAGTTACAAGGCCGGGCGTTTGGGAGAAGTGGCTCTCGAGGGCGACAATATCGTCTTGGGAAAACCCTTTATCTTTAACAAAGAGAACGTCGACCAGTTCGATTTCTAAGTCGGTACACTCGGTCCGCGGAGGGAAACGGGATGGACCTCGTTAGCGCTTAGCGCCCCACAAACTCACACCATACCTATGGACCTGGACTTGGAACTTTTGGCCGACGTAGCGCATCGGGTGGGTGTGAGCGCGACAGATCTCTCGCATTTGGTCAGCCAGGGCTCGGTGGCGATTTACCAAGCCGGCGATTATCTTTTCCACCAAAGTACGCCCCGACAATGGCTCGGAGTCATTTTGGAGGGCAACGTGGAGATTCTGCGCGGGGCACAGGCTAGAAGGGTGGCTCTGGCAACCTTGGGGCCGGGGGCCTTGATCAGTGAAGCCGTGATGCTCGACGACTCCGCGCACGTCTCCAATGCGGTAACCCGCAAGGGCGCTTGTGTGTGGCAGGTCAGTCGCGCCGCCCTGGAATCGGTTCGCAGCACAAACCCGGAAGCCTTCTACCGGATCGTAGGCCGGATTGCCACGCGTCTTAGTGAGCGCTTACGCCACGCAGCCGAGCGTATTGCGGGTGAGCAGGAAACCAATGCGGGCGCGGTCGTGCGCGTCGAACACGACTCCCTCGGCGAGCGTGACGTGCCCGGGGACGCCTATTACGGGGTGCAGACGGTTCGGGGCGTCGAGAATTTCCCAATCTCCGGAATCCGTTTGCAGCATTTCGAGCACTTCATCCGCGCGTTGGCATATGTGAAGAAGGCTGCGGCTTTGGCCAACTGTGAATTGGGGGTGCTGGACTCAGACCGGGGCGGCGCAATCATCCAAGCGTGCGAAGAAATTATTCAGAGCAAACTTCATGACCACTTTGTGGTGGACATGATCCAAGGTGGGGCGGGGACCTCCACCAATATGAATGCCAACGAGGTCATCGCCAATCGGGCTTTGGAGATACTCGGATACCGGAAAGGGCAGTACGAATTTCTCCATCCCAATGATCACGTCAACTGCTCGCAGTCGACCAACGACGTGTATCCGACAGCGGTGAAGTTGGGCGTCATACTCACCCTGCAGGATACTCTTTCTGCGTTGCGCGAACTCAAGGGGGCATTGGAAAGCAAAGCCAGGCAGTTTGCGGATATCCTGAAAATGGGGCGCACTGAAAACCAGGATGCGGTGCCGATGACTTTGGGCCAGGAGTTCAGCGCGTATGCGGTGATGATCGGGGACGGGCTGCGGAATTTGACGCGGGCGGGTGAGGATCTATACGCGGTCAATATGGGGGCCACAGCGATTGGGACCGGACTGAACAGCCCGGCCGGATACGCGCTCTTGTGCACCCAGCGATTGGCTGAAGTGAGCGGGTTTCCCGTGCGCCTGGCGGAGAACCTTGTGGAGGCGACCCAAGACTCGGGCGAGTTCGCGTTGATGAGCAGTGTCATGAAGACGGCTGCCGTCCAGTTGTCCAAGATCTGCAACGATCTACGCTGGCTCTCCTCTGGACCGCGTTGCGGCCTCTACGAAATCCGCTTGCCGGAAATGCAGCCGGGTTCCTCCATTATGCCCGGCAAGGTCAACCCGGTCATCCCTGAGGTGGTCAACCAGGTCTGCTATCAGATTATTGGCGCAGATGTGACGGTGTCGATGGCGGCCGAGGCCAGTGAACTGGAGCTCAACATGGCGGAGCCGATTATTGCCTTCAACCTGCTCTTCGGTCTAACGCTTCTACGCAATGCCGCCATCATCCTGCACAGTCGATGCATCGTAGGCATTGAAGCCAATGTTGAAAGGTGTTTGGAGTATGTCCACCACTCGATCGGCCTGGTAACGGCCCTCAATCCCGTGCTGGGCTATGAGAAGTCCTCAGCGATTGCCAAGGAGGCTTTGCGAACCGGCGATAGCGTTTATGAGTTGGTTCTGCGCCGCGGCCTACTGAGCAAGGAACGGTTGGATGACCTTCTCAAGCCCGAGAACATGGTGCGAAGCATTGAACCGGTGCGGAAGCATCCGCTCGGTGCCGAGGGCCGGTAGCAAGGGCATCAAGCTTGTAAGCGGACGAGCCCTTGAGCAGCGGTTTCTTAAAGCGTCGGACGCATCTTGTACCACCCCGTCGATTGTTCGTAGGCGTGGGCAATCTTGAGCAACTCTGCCTCATGGAACGGCTTGCCCAAGAGTTGCAGCCCGATGGGGAGCTGTTTGCCTTCGATCTGCGCAAATCCGCACGGCAGACTCACGCCGCAAATCCCCGCTAGGTTGGCAGCAATCGTGAAGATGTCGGCAAGATACATCTTCAATGGATCCCCGCTTTTCTCACCGATCTTGAAAGCCGGTTCAGGCGAGGTGGGACAGATGATGGCATCGACCCGCTTGAAAGCCTCGTTGAAATCCTGCCGGATGAGAGTGCGCACTTTTTGGGCGCGCAAATAGTAGGCATCGTAATAGCCGCTGCTGAGGACGTAGGTTCCTAGGATGATGCGGCGCTTGACTTCGGGGCCGAAGCCTTCTTCGCGGGTGCGTCCGTATTGCTCGATGAGGTTTGTAGCGTTAGCCCGGAAGCCGTAGCGAACACCGTCATAACGGGCAAGGTTGGCCGAAGCTTCTGCCGTGGCGACGATATAATAAACTCCCACTGCGTGATCGGTGTGGGGGAGGGAGACTTCGACAATCTCAGCGCCCAAACTTTCGTATTGGCGGATAGCGGCACGGATTGCGGCATCGACCTGGGGATCAATGCCGTCGATGAAGTATTCCTTGGGCATTCCCAATTTCATGCCCTTGAGATCCTGTCCCAACTGGCTGGTGTAGTCGGGAACCGGTTCGCTCAAGCTTGTGGAGTCATTGGGATCCTGGCCCGCAATGGCGTTGAGGACCAAAGCCGAGTCATGGACGGTCTTTGTGAAGGGCCCGATCTGGTCGAGCGAAGACGCGAACGCTATGAGTCCAAAGCGGGACACCCGCCCGTAGGTCGGCTTAAATCCCACACAACCGCACAACGCCGCGGGCTGCCGGATCGAGCCCCCGGTATCCGAGCCCAGCGAGGCAAAAGCTTCATCCGCGGCAACCACTGCGGCTGACCCCCCGCTGGATCCACCAGGAATCCGCGTCAAATCCCAAGGGTTCAGAGTTTTCTGGAAAGAAGAGTTTTCCGTCGATGAGCCCATGGCGAACTCGTCGAGATTGGTGCGGCCGAAGGGAATGGCGCCAGCGGCGCGCAGTTTCTGGATGACAGTCGCATCGTAAGGGGCGATGTAGCCGCGCAAAATCTGGGAAGCCGCTGTGCATGTCTCCCCTTTGACGTTGATGACGTCCTTGATGGCGATCGGAATCCCACCCAGGGGCAGGTGGACATCTGCCGTGGCCGCCAAGCGTCGAGCTTCCTCGAGATTGCGGCAGAGATACCCCCCAATTCGGGGATCCACAGCCTGGATCCGGGTTTCCAAAGCTTCCAGGGCTTCCAACGGAGACAGTTCGCGCGCTCGCAGCTTGGACTGCAGCTCGGCAACGGAAAGAGCGGTCAAGGACATCGTTATTCGATTACTTTGGGGACAATGAAGAGTTGGTTGGCTTGTCGCGGGGCGTTCTGTAGGGCCACGCCGGGCTCCAGCCCTGGCTGACACTCGTCTTGGCGGAAAACGTTGTATACAGCATTGGCGTGGGCTGTGGGTTCCACACCGCTGACGTCGACCTTGCCCAGCTTCTCCACGTAATGCAGGACTTGGGAAAGCTGCTCTTGGAACTGGGCAATCTCTTCCTCACTCAAGTTGAGCCGGGCAAGCTGTGCGGTATAGCGGACGTTGAAGTCGGCGTTCATAAGGAGGTGTATTTGAGGGAAAAGTTCCCCGCTAGGGAAGTGGAATGAATTACGGGTGCGCCCGCAAAGCAGTCAATGGAGGCAATCTGCGGGCTTTCGGGCCGTTCGGTGCATCCTCGATTAGGCCATCAACCGAGCAAACCTGGGTTTTAGGGGCGCAGCCGACGCCCTCCAGGTGAGCGTGGGCAACGCCGACAATCAACCGCCTTGGATCACGCGGTTGTATAGCCAGAAGACAACCAAAACCAAAACGATGCAGAGCAGAAAAAATGTCACCATCCCTTGGTTACGGTCTTTGCGTAGGCGCCGTTCTGGGCGGGTGGCGGTGACTTCCAAGTACCGAGGGTCAGGCAGAGCTCTGGGAGAGCCAAAACGCGCTTCAGAGCGGGCTTTGCGTTGAACCAGTTCTTCCCGGCGAAGCTTGGCTGCTTGCTCGGCGAGGCGTGGCGCTTCGGCGATGACTTTCTGATGGCGCTCGATTTCCAGATCGAGTTTGGCCTGTAGCTCGCTAAGCGCATTGCGACGTGCATCCAAATACGAGACTCCCTTTTCCTTGGGATTGGGTTTGGATCGCATGGATGCTTACCGGATGGCAGCCAGGATCACAAAGACCAGAATGAGCCCAACGCACGCCAAGGGTAGAGTGAACGCAAACCCAGCCTTGAGCCAGTAAACAAAATCCTTGGGGTCGTGTCCGTTTTCAAAATTGTAAGACCCCGTGGCATGCTCCTCGTCCGGTTCTCCCATGGGACTGATCTTCGGGGCCGAGCGGGAATACTCAGCGCGGGCGTCATCCACGCAAGTCAATGCCCTGGTCAGTTCCCGGTTGATCTCCAAGCCATCCCAATTTTTGGGGTTGATCGCTTCGAGCACATCCAGGTGCTGGTGGAAGGAGTCGGTAAGGAGAGTGAGCAACTCCAGGCGCTTTTGGGCATCGTATGTCTCGCGTTCAAGGACCACTAATGAACGGGTTAGCTTCTCCACCATCTCCGTTTTGCCCGACTGCAGTTGCTCTTGGCGGCGGCTGAGTTCTTCGAGTTCGCGCTTTTGCCGCTCGATGAGTTCCTGCTGACGTTTGAGGGCGAAGATCTGCTCTTGGGCTTTTTGCACTTGGCTATCCAAGTGCTCTCCCACCATTGAAGCGTCTTCAGGTAGACCGAGAAGTTGTTCGTCGTGACGGGTTCGATCGGTCATGGAAAGGGGTAGGTTGTCGACCCTA
>JAYVTN010000358.1:0-10886 GCA_043788785.1 Spartobacteria bacterium
CATTCTGGATCACACGCTGAGCACGCAGGCCGGGGGCAGCTTCGAGCGTGACCGGAACGCGGTCATCAAGGAATTGGCAAACCTCGGGACGAGTACCCAGGCCGCAGTCGTCGAGCTGACGGCCCAGCCGCGCACGGTCGTTAATTTCAGCGATTCCCCGGAAGTGGCTCGGGAAAAACTCAAAGCCTTGCCGGTCAGCTACCAGCGCGGCCCGTATCTGGCAGCCTTCCGGATGGCGCAGACCCTGCTCGAACGCGCCTTGGGGCAGAAACGTGAGATCGTGTTCTACGGGGATAGCCAGACGAACCAATGGGCCGAGAACGCCAACACGCTCGGATTCCTGCGCGATGTGGACGTGCGCATGGGACGCATGGCCGAGACAAAGAGCTTGGACAACGCCGCCGTGACCGCGCCCAGCGTGCAACGGGTGTTTCTGGGGAGCCGCTCCCAAGTGCAGTGCAAAGGGATGATGCAACACTCGGGCCAACCCGGGCGGGCGACGGTGGTGGTGGAAGTCAACGGCCAGGAAATCCTACGCAACCCGTTCGACCTGGATCGACAGGCCGTCAACCAACCGATTGCCGCCCTCTGGGAAGGCCATCCCACCGGCTGGATCGAGGGCCGGATTTATCTGGAGCATGGTCCCGACGCGTTGCCCGCAGACGACCAGATCTGGTTTGCTGCCCCTCCCGTGACAGAAGGTAAAGTAGCCGTCCTGGGGCGCAGCCCGTTCGTGCGTGCGGCCCTCTCGGAACCCGTGTCCCGGGGGCACTGGACATCGCAGGTCATTGACCCGGCAAAGCTCGAGCCCTTGGCAACCCTTCCTCCAGGCGGCGATGCCGACGTGCTCGTAATAGAAGCCAGCTATCTCCAGTCTGCGGCGGTGCGCGCTGGGGTCGAACGCTATTTATCGACCGGACGCGGGGTCCTCATCCAGGTGGACCGCATCACGCCGATTGTCCGCGAATCCCTACGCAAGCTAGGATTCGAGGCATCCGAACCTGTGGTGCCAGGGGCGCTCGAACGCATCGGGAGCCTCAACCTCAATCATCGTCTCCTGGCCCCGTTTGCGTCGCCGGACCTTGGCAACATCCTTGCCGTCGATTTTCCCAAGCACCGGCAAGTGAGCGCCGTGCGCGGGAATCCCCTAATGTTTACGGAAGGTGGCGATGCATTGGTCTTGGAAGGCACCCAGGGAGCGGGGCGGATCCTGGTCACCACGTTCCGATTCGACCGCGAGGACACCAATTGGGTGCTGGAACCCACATTCGTTCCGTTCCTGGATCTGGCCCTCCAATATCTGCGCCAAGACTCGGCCCGGGTCGCTTGGCTTGACCCGGGGGAACTCTGGACGGTGACGTTGCCGCCGGGGGAATCGGCCCAGAAGCTCGTGGTTCACCAAGCGGGAAAGGTGATTTCGGAAACGCCGGTGGGAGCGGACCGGATTGCCCACGTACGCCTCCCGCAGCAGCCGGGTCTCTATAAGGTCACCTATGATGACCGGCCCGGCATCGAACGCATCGCCTTGGTCAATGCCCGGCCGGAGGAAAGCGATTTGAATTTTGTCAAAGAAACCCCGGCTGCGTTGGCTGCATGGAAACTGCCCTCCTCCACGGCGACGATAGAAATGCTCCAAGCCGTGGCGGGACCCTCTCGCCAGCAGCGGGCCCATTACCGCCAACGCTATTGGTGGTGGCTGGTCCTCGGGGCTTTGTCCCTGCTCACCATCGAAAACCTCTTCCTTTTCCGGCGCGCCTGGTCCTTATGAAGCCTTCGGAATCTGTCGTCCAAAACCATCTGCGCGCCGTGGGTGCCCGCTGGAGATGGCGTTATCTATTGCTGCTGTGTGCCGGCGGCCTCGTGCTTACTTCGGTATTGGCTCTGGTTTTTGGGGCAGCGCTCTGGCGCGGATGGATCGCGCAGCCGTGGATTGCAATCGTGCTCGGCGTGGTCCTCTTGGGATTCGTCGGCCTGATGTTCCTGCTGATCCTTGTGTTGCCGACGGCGCGCACCCTGGAATCGCGATTGCTCGCTGGCGCCAGTGAGCAGGCCAATCCCCCGCTGATGGATCGGCTCAACACGATCGCTTTTTTGGAGAACCGCACCGCAGCTCGAACGACCGCCAGTTTTCTAGAACGGATCCGGCACCAAACCGCACAAGTGTTGGAGGCGCCTGTCTCGTGGCCGTTTCCTAAAATGTTTGCCTGGCTCTCCGTGTTTCTGGCGGGCGCGCTTTTTCTGGGAACCACTTGGTTCTATGTGCATTGGAAGCCGTGGAACAAACTCGGCGAATTCCACTTTAGCGGGGCTTCGGCAAAGCCCGAGACCTCCTTCGAGCTGGCGCCCGCTTCCTCGGCGGAAGTCAAATCGACCACTCCATGGGGAGAAGTCCGAATCACCGAGCCTGCCCGGGATCTTAAGCTCACCAAAGTCGATGTGCTCGAACTCAAGATCGAGGCGGCCGCCAACCAAGACCTGCAAACCGTCAATTGGAGCCACAGCGTCAATGGAGGCAAGGTTGGCCAGCATCCGCTCGCGGAACCCAAGGAACCCAACTATGCCGCTTACAACACGGAGCTTTTCCTCGACGAACTCCGTCTCTCGGACTGGGACGTGGTGACCTACTACGCCGAGGGCGCGGCCAAGGGCGTGGACCGGTTTTCCTCGGAGATTTACTTCATCGAGATCCGTCCGTTCCGCTCGGACCTCGCCAAGATGCCGGGAGGCGAAGGGGGCTCCGCCAACAAAGCCATGCAAGACCTTTCAGGCTTGATCGAGCGCCAGCAACAAATCCTGCGCCAGACCCGGCGTTATCTGGGGACCACCTACCCGGAGAAGAAATTGGCGGTCCAGGACCGCGGCAAGCTCGGCGACGCTGAGAGTGGCTTGCGACAGAGCACCGATTCCATGTACGCCAAAGTGGCCACCGAACTGGAGAACCAACCTGTGGGGGATGTGCTCGAAGCCTTGGCCACGGGCTCGGAGGCCATGCAAAGGGCTACGGGCGCCATCGAAGAGGATGCCGTCAGCAGCGGCCAGCAGCAGGAGACATCGGCCCTTCAGGCCTTGGTGGCTTCGCGCAAGAATCTCCAGAAATTCATTTCCGAGAATCCCGAAGCCTTCGACAAGAAAGACCCGGAGAAGGCTGCTGACAGCGATCCGATCGAAGCGCTCGCGCAAGTCACAGAAATCCGGGACCGCCAGAAGGCCGCCCGGCAGGGTGTGGATGAGCTAGCCAAAGAGCAGAAAGAGTTGCGGGACCGTCTGGAGGAGGAGAGCTCCGGAGAACGCAAAAAATCCAAGAGCGAACAGAAGGCGCTCAATGAGAAGCTGGAGGATCTCAGGAAGAAGAACCCTGAGTTGTTCCGGGGCGCACGGGCCGAAGCGCAAGCGGCCGCAGCTGCAATGAAGAAGGCCGAGGAGTCCCTCCAGGAAACCTATGGTGGGATGTATCCCCTGAACCGGGCGGTGGACCGGCTTCAGGACTTGCAGCAAGCCATGGCCAAACACGACTCGGCGCGCGCGCTGGAAGAGGCCTTGCGGATCAAGCAACTCGTAGAACGCCAGAGTCAACAGCTCCAAAAGGTGGCCGAAGGCGAGCTCTCCCCGGAACAGACCGGAAAATTGGCCCAGGCAGCGCAGTCCGCCACCCAACAGCTCCGGGAGTTTGCCGATAAAAGCACTCCAGGCTTCGGCCCTGAGCTCAAGAAAACGCTCGGAGCCGAAGAGAAAGCCGGGCTGGAGAAGCAACTCAAAGAGTTGGGCAGCTCCGGCACGGACGGGAATCAGAAACAAGCCGCTGGGAAAGCCGCGGGAAGCCTAAAGAAGATAGCCGAAGCATTCGATCACAGCATGCCGCAAACCTCGCCTGGCGGGCCGAAGCCCGGGGGCCCTAGGCAGGAGAAAGCCGGGGACGATCCTCTCTCGCGCGCTTTGCAACAAATGCAAAGCCTCGTCCGGCGCGGTGAAGAAGGCCGGGCAGCCAAGCCCGAAGACGAAGCGAACCAGAAAGCGGAAGCTCTCGGCAATCTCAAGGCTGGGATTGAGGAGCTTTCCGATGAGCCCGCCAAGGTGGCTCTGCTGAGCCAAGCCGAAGAGGAGCTCAAGGCCGGGCGGCCCGTGAATACCGCGGAACTTAAAAAGCTGCTCGATGCGATCGAACATTTCCGGGTGGAATTGAGCGAGCACAAGCAACGCGAGCAACTCAAAGCCGAGGTGACCCACTCCGATGCCGACCGGGTCTCTCCGCTCTACCGGGAGCGGGTTAAAGAGTATTTCCGCAAACTTTCTGAAGAATGAGGAGCGTCAACCAGACATGACCCCAGTCCAATTTGATTTCCCGCTAGCGCTCTGGGTCGGGCTTCCCTTGGCGGCAGCCTTGGCCGGTGCGGGTTGGTGGTCGCTCAAGCATCTGCCAGCCTTTCGGCGACGGATTTTGACCACCCTCCGGCTCCTCGCCCTGCTGGCACTGGTTGTCTTGGCAGCGCGCCCGGTGCGTCTGCTCGAGGATGCCCAGGATGCCAAACGCAAGGTGGTGCTCTTGCTCGACCGCAGCCAGAGCATGTCGCTCCGGGAGGGCCAAGTCTCGCGCTTCGAAAAGATGCTCGATCTCGTCCGCAACCAACTCCTTCCAACGCTAAAGAGCGCCGGGTTGCCCACAGAGGCCATGCTATTTGCCGAGAACGCTGTCGTGGCCGACGCGCAGGCGGTGCTCGCTGCCAAACCTGACGGGGAACAAACCGACCTCGCCAACGCTATCGAACAGTCGTTTTCGGGTGCGCCCCCCGCAGCCGTGATTGCCTTGAGTGACGGTGCCAGCAACCGCACTGGCGCCAATCATCGGGCCTTGTCGGCGCTGCTTGAGGCCGGCGTGCCCTTTGTGGGCATCGGCTTCGGCAGCGACCAAGGCGCTTCGACCCTCAATATGCGGCGGCTCGACGCGCCTCCCGTCGTGCCCCCCAAGCAAACCTTCACTCTCGGCGTTCAGATGGAAGTGTCCACGACCCAGACCTCCCCCAATCTGGACCTCGCCCTCTACCGGGATGGCAAACTCCTTCAGACCCGCAAGATCCCGGGATTTGCAGGCTCCCGGTTCTGGCTGGAAACCTTTCCCCTCAAGGAAGAGGAAGAAGGTTCCCACCAGTACCTAGCGAAACTGGAGGTGCCAGCCGGGTCCGGGTTCATTGTCGCCAATGGCTCTGCGAGCGCGGACATCCGGGTTTCAAATGAAAAAGAATTCCGCGTCTTGTTCGCCCAAGGCGCTTTGACGTGGGATTTCAAGTTCATCGCGCGCGCTCTGGAGGAGGACTCCTCGGTTAAACTGACGGGCTTAAGCCGCACCTCGGAGCATTCCATCTTCCGGCAAAATGTGGAGGCCGCCGGGGAGCTGATGAACGGGTTTCCCGAAAAGCTCGAAGATATCGCCGGATTCCGGGTCGTGGTGCTCTCCAACCTTAAACCGACGGATTTCAATACCGCCCAGCAGGAGACCTTGGCACGGTTCTGCCGGGAGTTAGGCGGCGGTGTTTTGTTATTGGGCGGCGCCGGGAGCTTCGGACCGGAATGGCACGGCAGCGTGCTCGAGCAATTATTGCCCGTGAAATTTGACCCGCAGCCCGGAGTCAGCGGCTTGGATCAGCCCAGCCATCTGCACGTGACGGATGCGGCCCTCCGGCAGAAGGCTTTCCAGATTGGCGAAGGCGCCAACAGCCGGAGCGAATGGGATCACGTGCCCGCCTTCAGCGAATACGGCCGGGTCCTGGAGGTGAAGCCCGGGGCTACCATCCTCGCGGAACACGAACGCGATCTGGGACCCAAGGGCAAACGCATCCTGATGGCCTCCCAACGCTATGGCGCCGGTCAGTCGGCCGTCATCTGTGTGCAAAACTTCTGGCGCTGGCGCATGGCCAAGGATTCCGATCCCGCCCAGTTCGACCGCTTCTGGCGCCAGTTCCTGCGCTGGCTGGGAGAAACCAGTCGCAAATCCTATGAGATCAGTTTTCCGGCCCAGGAGCTCAGGCCGGGGCAGGACACCCAATTTGTCGTCGAGCACTTACCGGAAACGCGGGAAACCGGGGAGCCCGCGCCGGAGTCGCCTGAGTACAGCGTGGAGGTAGTCGGGCCTGCGGGAGAAAAGGTTTTCGAGCAGAAGCTCCACACACCGGTTGGCCAATCCGAATCGCTCCACTTCAAAGGCCCAACCGATGGACTCTACCGGGTAAGCGTCCTCGGGCCCGTGAATCGTGAGTTGGCCAGCCGCAGCGTCGAACTTCAAAGCCTCAACCTGGAATTCCAGCAAACGGCGCGGGACATGGAGAACCTGCGGCAATGGGCAGCGATGACCCGGGGCCTTGCGCTCAAGGCCGAGGAATGCCAGAACAGCGGAGTGATCGCGGACATCCTCAAGCAAGTGCGCCTGGCCCGCGAAGCGCGCAAGGAGCGGATTCCAATGGGTCTCAACTGGGCCGTCCTGGGCGTGGTGTTGGGGGCATTGAGCACGGAATGGATCCTGCGCCGGAAATGGAGTCTGATATGAAAACACAGAACAGGGTGTCCAAACCGGTCTTGGTCGCGTTGGGAGTGCTGGCGCTTCTTGGGGTCGGGTGCAGGGAAGCCCAGGCAGGAGCCACGGACAAAAAGCAGGCCACCTTCTTTGTCGGACGCCTCAAGTACAGCAATAACGATGGCGATGATTGTTCGGAAACTGCCTCAGAATTGGCGCGTCTGGTTTCCCGGGCCTCCACGATCGAGGTGCAGGAAGAGAAAAAGGTGCGCACTGTCGATGAAGCCCTCTACGACACGCCATTCCTGTTCATGAACGGGCACCGCGATTTTGTGCTCACGGAGCCCGAGTTGGAGAACCTCCGCAAATACCTTTCGCACGGCGGGTTCATCATGGGATCCGGGTGCTGCACCAACCCGGAGTTTCCCGCCGCTTGGCGCCGGGAGTTTAGCCGGATCTTTCCGGGAAGCGCCGTACGCAATATACCGTACGAGCATTTGATTTACCGTTCCTTCTACAAGATGGCGTCCTTGCATTCGATGGACCAGAAGGCGGAGATCTTTCTGGAGGGATTGTACTACAAGAACAACTTGGTGGCTGTGATGTGCCAGGACGGATTGTGCTGTTCATTTGCGATGAACGCGAGCTGCAACAGGGGCCGGGGAGTCCCGCCGGAGGAAGCTAAAAAGATCGCGCTCAACGTTGCCGTCTACGCGCTCACCCATTGATGATGAGACTTCAGGCCTTGATAGATGGGCTTCCAGCCCATGGACGCCGGCGTCTGCGGAGCTGTGATGCCCATGGGCTGGAAGCCCATGCTACAGGCGCTTTTCCGCCGGTTGTCGCGAAGCCTTCCCACCGCTAGCTCCGGCGTGAGATTGCCGCTAATTGCGGCGGCCGCCCCTGAGGGGCCCTAAGGGGAGGCCCTTCCTTGCCAATCGCTAAGCCCTTCCACAAACTTCGCCCATGAAAACTCTCCGTGAGCAGTACGATGGGGTCGAGCGTCTCCTGGAATTCGATTTCGTACGTGCCGCGATTTGCTGACCCGAGAGGCTTAAAGGGGGGGATTTGGGGCGGCCCCCCTCGTGTGGCCCTGCAAAAGTTCCAGCATTAGGCGTTGATTGGTCCCGGGCATCTGTTTAGGAAGCTCCCATGCCCAAAGCAGAAAAACCCACCACCACTCGCAAACCCAACCCCGCTTTGATGAAGCCTGTGCAGCCCGATGAGGTGCTCGCGCTGGTCGTTGGTTCCAAGCCACTGCCCCGCAGCGAGCTGACCAAGAAGCTTTGGGACTACATCAAGTCCCATAAACTTCAGAACGAAAAGAAGAAGACCTTGATCGATGCCGACGCAGCTCTCCAAGCCGTGTTCAATGGCAAGAAACAGGTCACCATGTTCGAGATGACCAAGTTGGTCTCCGACCATATCAAGAAGTAAATCAAAACGTAACCGGGCTGGGTTCCTGTAACCCGGTTAGGTTCCACCAGGCGCGCGGTCGCTTACCTGCTGCCCATGGCAGCTCTAATGGTAGCGACGCGCGCCTTTACTTTTTCATCCATCTTCACCAACTCCGGCCACTGGCGCCCATAGCCCTCGCCAGGGAGTTTGCGGGTGGCATCGAAGCCCATATGGGTGCCGATGCAGGCCACCGATGGGGCGTGGTCGAGCGCGTCACAGGGGCTCTTGACGAACGTGCTGTCGCGCTGCGGATCCGTATTGGCCATCCAACGGAACAACACCTCGCTGGTGTTGTGTACATCGCAGTCCTCGTCAACGACGATGATGTATTTGCTGAACATCATCTGCCCCATCCCCCAGAGCCCGTGCATGATCTTGTAGGCCTGCCACGGGTACTGTTTGCGGATGGAAACCACCACCAGGTTGTGGAACACCCCTTCCGCAGGTAGCGCCATGTCCACAATCTCCGGGAAGTTCATCCGGAACACGGGGAGGAAGATACGCACACTGGCGGCGCCCATATAGAAATCTTCCATGGGCGGGATCCCCACCAGCGTACACGGGTAGAGGGCTTCCCTGCGATGGGTGATCGCCGTTAGATGGAAAACCGGATAGTCGTCTACCGGAGTGTAAAACCCGGTGTGATCCCCAAATGGCCCCTCTGGGCGCATCTCCCCGGGCTGCACGTACCCTTCCAGCACGAAATCCACATCGGCGGGCACCTCCAGGTCTACCGTCTCGCATTTGACCAGTTCCACGGATTTTTTGCGGATAAACCCAGCAAAAAGGATTTCATCGAGGCCATCGGGCAAGGGAGCGGTGGCAGAAAAGGCGTAGGCGGGATCGCCGCCAATGGTAACGGCAACGGGCATCCGTTGAGCGCGTTCGTAGTAGCGCTTGCCATGGCGTGCCCCCACCTTGTGCACCTGCCAGTGCATGCCGGTGCTCTGGGCGTCGTAGACCTGCATCCGGTACATCCCCACATTCCGCTCACCAGTATCGGGATCGCGGGTATGCACGCAGGGCAGGGTGATGAAGCGCCCGCCGTCCTTGGGCCAACACTGTAGGATGGGCAGATCGAGCAACGTGGGGAGGTTTCCGGCGAGCTCCCCGGGCTGTCCCTGGAAAAGGCGGATGACCTCCTTGCATGGCCCGGACCGGACGTGTTTGGGCCGGGCATGAAGCAGATCGATGCCTTGCATGGCCAGGTTCCATGCCGACTTGAGGCTCGTTGGTGGCTTGGCCTTAAGAATGAGTTCCATCTGACGGGCCAACTCGTCGACCGACTCCAGCCCCAGGGCCATCGCCATCCGACGGCGCGAGCCCATCGTGTTGATCGCCACAGGAAAAGCCGATACGGTTCCGTTCACGGTCGGCTTCTCAAAGAGCAATGCCTTGCCGCCCCCGGGCGATTTCATCTCCAAATCGGCGAATTGGCTGATCTCCAACTCGGTGGCCACCGGCTCACTGATGCGCTTGAGCTCACCGGCTCTATCCAGTGCCGTGATAAACTCTGAGGAAGTGGAATAGGCCATGGATAACAGGTTTGCCGCTCAAATCTTATCTTCTAAAAGGTTCGGCCAGGGAATGCCAGCGAGCAATGGCGCTCGGGCAGCAACGCGGGGAAGCAACCACCCTTCTTTCTAGGACGGATTCCACACTGGAGCACCTCAACCTTTCTTATCCTTTTGGAGAGCGATCCATTGTTTTGCTTCCTTGCCTCGGCTTATGGGCCCGTTTAGTATCTGCCGCTCCGGAAACCTTCCAAATTCCCTCCATACCGCTTCAGCAAAATGCTGTTTTCTCGAAACAAAAAGGTAATCGGAATCTATACTTGCGAGGATTACCATGCGGCAGTCTTGCTCCAGTTCGATCCCAAGGAGAAGAAGCCCATTATCTTACGCTTCGCAATCGTGCCACAAGGGGACGAGGAACAGCCGCTGGGGGACTCCCTCCGCATCTTGATCCGCAAACTTCGGACGCGCTGCCGCACGTGTGCCCTGTCCTGCTGGCCAGACGGGGCACGGTTGAAGTTTTTTGAGGCGCCCAAGGATGCCGACACCGAAAGATTGCGCGCCCAGCTCCGTATCGGCAATACGACGGTCCTGAACGAGAGGTTCGAGGCATATACGCTCGATTGCGATAAGTTGGGTCAATTCAAGGGGCCCGAGGGAAAGGCCCACTTCATCAGCTGCGGCGTCCCGGATATTCAACGGAAGAACATTGAGGCAGCTTTTTCCTCCCTCGGGCTCGAGCTCCAAATCCTGCAACTTTCGCCGGTATCGCTCTTTAACGCATTCGCGATCTCCCACGACGACGTCCTCGCAAAGCAGCCCTATCTGGTTGCGGACATTGCCAAAAACCGGACCATCATCATCGGCGGGTACCAGAAGCAACTGCCTCTGGTGCGGATCCTTGATATCGGCTGGGGCAATGTGGATGAAATGTTTGGAGGCGAATCCGAGATGCCTTCCGACTTGCTTCAAGTGTTAACAGAAACTGGAGGCCCGGAGATGGCTGAACTCCAGCGCTCATCGGGCATGCTTGTCAGTGAATTACGGCGGTCCGCCAATTTCCTCGAGATCGACCACGGGGTAAAGCTGAAGCGCATTTATCTTTCGGGAACACTGGCACCCCATGCGCCAATGGCACAGATGATCGCAACGGATCTTGATATTCCCTTTGAACACTGGAACCCGTTCCGGCGTGGAGCGGCGAGCGAGGACGCACTGGGTAAGTTCGGTTTACTCTCAGAGTTTTCGCGGCTCTGTGGGGCAGCTGGGGCAGCATTCCAGGTGCTCTTATGATGATCCGCACCAATCTTTCTTCGGTGGTCATCAGGGGGCCCCGGGAAGTTCGCCCGGGGACGATCGGGGCGCTCGTCCTTGGGGTGATCATACTGCTGGCCTTTGTGAACTGGCAGCGT
>JAYVTN010000359.1:0-10226 GCA_043788785.1 Spartobacteria bacterium
AGGGCCACTCTTGCTCGACCACACGGGTATGGTAGCTGCCTTGGAACGGCATTCGGCGCTCCCGGTGTTTGCCACGGAAGCGGTTCCGGCTTTCCCCCAGGCGATGCTTGCCCTGCCTTCGGCGGCGCGGCTGGCGGAGTTGGGTGCGGCTGGGATCGGAGTGGTTCAGAGGGACCAGTTGGAGCCCATCTACTTGCGGGAGCCCTACATCACCCAGCCCCGCGCCCGGATTGCGACGGGCTAGCCCGGCTCCACGAGACAGCCAGGATAGGGAAAAAGCCGCGATCCACCCAGAAAGGGTGGAAGAATTCCCAGCAAAGCACGCAATGGTTCTGCCACCCGTTCCGGGTGGATGCATTCTGTGGCATTACCGGGGGAATCGCTTCGCTCAGCCCCCGGCTACGGTCTGGCAACCCTCCGGGTTGGCTCGGATTTCCGTGTCTTGGCTGATGGCAGGCTTCACCGGCTGCTCCGCGTTTTTAAGGAACGCCGCATATTGGTTGATCGGGCGCGTATTCGCCATCAACCGGTATGCGGCGTTCCTTCAGAACGCGCCCGTCTCGACCGCGCGATTCCCAGGGTTGCACCCTAACGGTCCTGCCCATACGAACCAGCGAAGCGCCACTATTTGAGGCGGGTCTTGAGGATTTCGCGGAACGGTTTTCCGTCCATGCTGAGATCGGCCAAAACAGCACGTCCCTTGAGTACCCGGACTTCGGCTATGATCCCGGTGGTGGAGCGGATGTTTTCCTGGAACCATTTATCGGCTTCGGGAGCGAGTTTTTCGTTGATGTAGAAGCGTTCGAAGGGCCACAAGAAATAAACTTTGCCGTCGGGACTTCCGTATGTGGTTTTTAGGCTGATGTAATCGCCCTGTCGTGGCGGAGTGAGGGAGATGCTGGAGACGGTGGCCAGACCGTCAGTGCCGATGGTTAGGGCGCCATAAACCCGCGTGTCGCGTGGCAACGGCGTGTCTTTTGGGGTAGGAGCCGTGTTTTGTTCGGGCTTCACAGCAAGGAACCGGCCGCGGAGAGGGTCGTAAGGGTCTGGCGCGCTGCACTTGAGTTTGATGAGCGTGCCTTTGGTGAGAGTCTGCTCGCGGATCCAGATTTGGGAAAGAGGCGCGGCCCATTGCGCAAGCGCGGCGACGATGAAGATGGTGAGGGCGAAGTGTTTCATGGGAGGGATGTCCGCCGGAGGAGCCGGCTCATGAGGAGGTTGAAGGCTAGGAAAGCCACGCCAACAGCGATGAAAGTGATGCCCTTGGCTAACAGCGAGAAGTGGCTGTCGGCCATACGCGCAATCACCAACACCGATAGTAGCGTCGCCCCCAAACGCGGGGCGCCAGTTTTGCCGAAGAATTCCAAAGCGATGAGTGTAATGCCGATGGCGGCAAGTTGCAGGGTGGCCAGCCAAGAGAGCAGCGAGTCGAACTCAGCATTTTGGAACATAGCAGGAGTGAGCAGGGGAAGGAGGGCCACGGAAGCGATTGCCAATGGAGTCCAGCGTTTGCGCCTGAAAGCCAAGACAGCGAAAGCCAAGAGGAGGCCTAACAAGCCCCAGCACCATGGCACCGCTATCGCAGTGGAAGCATCGCGAAGAATCTCGTGGGCGGCTTCTTGAAAGGTGGCGGCCACGCCGAAACCCAGCAGCCAAAGTGAGCCGAGGATGAGCTGGGGTTTGGTGCGCAGGGGAGCAGCCAAGGCGGCCTCACTGAGAGGGAAAAGAGCGACAACGGCGGCAGTGAGCGTCCACAGCCATGCAAACCCTGAGGTATGATGATAGTAGCTGTGGTCGTGATGGGAGGCGGCAAAGTAGGCAGCGCTACATAGACCCACAATCGCACTGGGGGTCATAATCCAGCGTAAGGTCGTTGAAAGCTGTCTGTTTGGGGGCCAACCCGGCCAAAACGGCAGCAATCCAAGGAGTAACAAAGGATAAATCAGTGGGCTGTCCTGCCAAGGGTTGCCGACGTCGACTTGATTAACGCTCCACACGGCAGTGGCGATGAGATAAAAAATGGCAACGGCATGCGAGCGCAGCACCCACACCAGAGGCAGGCTCAGAAGCATCCACCAGAACAGGAAATCGGGCCAATCGCCCCCCAGATTGTAGATCTGCGAGACCAAGGCGATGCAGGCCCCGCCAGCAATGGTCTGTAGCAGTGCAGTTGTTTCACGGGTCCACGGGGCGGCGGCAGTACCACGATGCAGGACGCGAAGGCTGGCCAATTGGCTGGCTAGGAGGGGTAGAAAAGCGAATAGCAACCGGACCGGACGCGAGAAGTCGTCCCAGTTGTAGCCGATCACTGCTATTAGACCGGCGCCAATGAGTAGTGCGCCTAGGGCACCCATGACAATTTGGGCTAGGCCGGGCTGGGAGCCGTCTACGGCATGGCGCTGGCGAAGCACCTGTGCGGCTTCGGCGGTGAGGAGGCCCTCGCGTTCCCATTGGGGGAGTTGCTCGAGGAGCCAGTTTTGATTGGAGTTGTTCATTGTAGAAACCGGAGTGAACGCAGCTAGTACCTTGCCTAGCCTACCCGGGCTGAGTGCAGAGAGAGGGGGCAAGGTTCAGGGAACAGGGATCGATGGTCAATCATGGAGGTGTAATGAGAGGCATCACTTCGCTCAGCCTCCGTATAGGTCTGACAACCCTCCGGGTTGGCTCGGATTCCCGTGTCTTGGCTGATGGCAAGCTTCCCCGGCTGCTTCCAAGGGGGCTGACCCTCAGAAAAATTGTGCTTTGTAACCCGGCGGGTTTGTGAGAAGGCACCTTCGAGCCCCCTCATGAACGCTTATTCCCGATCCTGTTCCGAATTGCGCGCCGAGCCCCGGACATGGCTGATCACCGGTGTAGCCGGCTTCATCGGCTCGCATCTGTTGGAGACCCTGCTCTCCCTGGACCAGCGCGTGGTCGGAATCGACAATTTCTGCACCGGAACGCCTGCCAATCTCGACGAGGTGCGTACCCATGTCCGCCCTGAACAATGGGAACGCTTTAGTTTCCTGGATGGGAGCATCACCGACATGAGCCTGTGCCGGAGGGCCTGTGAGCAGGTCGATTACGTGCTTCATCATGCCGGGTTCGTCTCGGTGCCGTTGTCCATCGAGGATCCCGTGGCCTGCCACGACACGAATGTGACCGGTACCCTCAACCTGCTCGTAGCGGCTCGCGACAAACGGGTGCGCCGATTTGTGTATGCCAGTTCAAGCGCTGTCTACGGGGATGATCCCCGGATGCCGAAGATTGAGGCCCAGATCGGCAATCCGCTTTCCCCCTACGGCGCTTCCAAGTTGATGGACGAGTTCTACGCCAATCTCTTCTACGCGCATTATGGGTTGGAGTGCATGGGCTTGCGTTATTTCAACGTGTTCGGCTCCCGGCAAAACCCGACAGGCGGGTACGCGGCTGTGATTCCCCAATGGATTGGGAAATTGGTGACTGGAGGGCAGTGCCTGATCCACGGCGACGGCACTGCGACGCGGGATTACTGCCATGTGTCCAATGTGGTCCAAGCCAACATCCTGGGAGCCACGAGCGGCAACCGGGCAGCGTTGGGGGAAGTTTTCAATGTGGCGTTGGGCGGCAGCACGGATCTCAACACCCTCTACGCGATCCTGAGCGAAAAACTGGCTGTGGATGGGCTTTGCCCCCGCAAACCGGTGGCCTTTGGGCCCCCGCGGGTTGGCGATATCCAGCATTCTTCGGCCGATATCTCCAAGATCACCGAGCGTCTGGAGTTTGCCCCGGAAATCAGTTTGGATGTTGGGTTGGAGCAAACCGTCCGCTGGTACGGGCTTCACTACGGGCTGACGGCCAGCTAAACCTGCAACCCCATCCCTATGACGACGCCCTGGAAAGGTCTCAATTCCCATGCCCAAGCGGCCCTCAGCCAACGCGACTACTCGGCCCCGTCGGTAGGCACGCGCCTTGCCACATCGGGCGTCGAAGCGGGCGAGCTGATCGCCGCCGCGCGCGCCGATTTATCCGAAGCTTGGATTCCCGGCGTGGAACTCTTTGCCAGGCGGGTTTACCCCCAAAGACATCGCGGTTTTTTTGGCGAGTTCGCACGCCAGGACGAAGGGGTGCTGGGGGCAATCGGATTCTGGCCCAAACAATGGGCAACGGCCCGGATGTACACCGGGACCGGCAAAGGATTCCATATCCACCCGCCGTTTGTGCCCGAGGGGGAGACGCCAGAATCGTGGTTCCAGCGGCTCTATGTGGAGGAACCCGCAAGCTACGGGTTGCGCCCTTATGCGCAGGAGCAATGGGATGTCATGTTTTTCGTGCAAGGCTGTGTGGAGATGCTGCTGGTCGATGAACGGGCGGGCATGGCCCGACGGGTGATGCGTTTCTTGATCGAGGGCGACGATCACCGTGGGGCCAACAACGCGGGGATAGTCATCCCGGCGGGTGTGGCGCATGCACTGCGTGTGGAAGGCAACACCGACGCGATCATGGTCTACGGGACGAGCACGTCCTTTAACCCTGCTTTCGAGGGGCGTATCGCCGACGGGATCGAGCGCGCCCCGCTCCCGGCCGACTGGCAAGAGTATCTCCAGGGGAAGTTGATAAACGGCATAGACGTGTCCGACGTGTCCGACAAGTCCGACAAGTCCGACAAGTCCGACAAGTCCGGCCGGGCCCCTTCCGGCTCCTAGCTGGTGCCGCCAGGCATCACTTCCTCGCTGACCATCTGCAGGTAATCCCGGTACTCGGTTTTCGGTAGCCCTTGGATGACAGCGCGCAGTTGCTCCCGGTTGATGAAGCCTTGGTTGTAGGCGATTTCTTCCAAGCAGGCGATCTTGAGGCCTTGGCGGTTCTCGATGGCTGCAATGTAGTTGCTGGCCTCCAACAAGCTGGCTTGGGTGCCGGTGTCCAACCAAGCCATCCCGCGCCCAAGGATGCGCACATGCAGTTGGTTCTGGCCCAGGTAGACCCGGTTGACATCGGTAATCTCCAGTTCTCCCCGGGAGCTGGGCTCCAGGTTGCGGCAGATATCCACCACTTGGTTGTCGTAAACATACAGCCCAGGGACGGCAAACGGGCTCTTTGGGTTCTGGGGCTTTTCTTCCAACGAAATAACCCGGCCGTCGGGCCCGAACTCCACGACCCCGTACCGTTCGGGATCGCGCACTTGATAGCCGAATACGCACGCGCCGCTGCCGATTCCCAAGGCTGCCCGGAAGAAATCCAATTTCCCGTAAAAGATGTTGTCGCCCAGAATCAAACACACTGGCTGCTTATTGATGAATTTCTCGCCAATCAGAAAGGCTTGGGCGATGCCGGCCGGTTTCTCCTGGGCGGCGTACTCGAAGCGCATTCCCAAACGGGTGCCGTCGCCCAGTAGTTCCCGGAATCTGGGGAGATCTTTGGGTGTGGAAATGATCAGGACTTCCTGGATGCCGCCCAGCATGAGCGTGGCCAGGGGATAGTAGATCATCGGCTTGTCGTAAACCGGGAGCAGTTGTTTGCAGGCGATCTGGGTCAACGGATACAAGCGGGTTCCGGCCCCTCCGGCTAAGATGATGGCTTTCTTGGTCATAAGGAACTGGGAATGGCAGGCAGGCTCCCGGGGGCTGCTTCGCGACTGTACACCTCCGAAAGCGCGAATTTACCGACGAGATGGTAGTTTTTCTGAATGAAAGCGTAGGTTTCGGGTGCCCAACGGCTGAACCGGGAATCCTCGCTGCCATTGATGGCGCGATCGTCGATGACGATGACGGCGGGCTTTTTGTTCTGGATGGCTTCGATGGAGGTCTTGGCCCAGTTTTTGGGAGCGGTCGAGTTGTCGATGTAGACGCTGCGCTCGTAGGTTGGCCGGTCCGCCATGAGGTTGTACCCCGGCTGGTAAGGATAACACACGACGTACTCGCCAGGCTTGGAGGCCCGGGTGATGGCCTCGTAGACGCCGCGCATTGTCTCGGATTCCTTCCGGGAAAGATACACGGCGACCCCGTTCTGGGCTTTGAAAAAGATGGTGCGCTTGGAGCGGGCCGCGATGGTGCCCGCCGAGGGGTGGTCCAAAGCCAGCCATCCGTAGAGGGCCGCTTGGGTGGAGAGAAAGGCCAGGACCGCGATCCCTGCCCAGCGTTGCCAAGTGCCCGCTCGCCAGGTGGCATCCCACACCAGCCAGCCCCCGCAAACCATTGCCACCAGGAACCCCACCATGAACTCCGAGAGATGCGGCCGATCAGGTCTGAAAAAGAAGAACTGGGGGAAGATTGTCAGCGCGCCCCCGAGAACGGTCAGAAGTTGGATGGAGGGATCGCCCATCGAGAAGCGGCACGTCCGCAGGGATCTCCATCCCGTTGCCAGAATGTACCCCAGAAACACGAGGACCCCCACAAATGGCGCATACGTCAGGAGGAAGAGGACGGATTTGCTGCCACTCTCGCCCGCCCAGAATTGAGCCAACCCCTTACGCTGGAGGACATTCCGATTGGCACGCGCATTTGCCGGGGGAGCCGCCGTGGCGCTCGCTTCGGAGGACGCCGCAGCGGGTGGCACAGCTAATGGTTTTCCCGCAGAAACCACGCTTTGCAAGCGGTTCTGGGCAAACTCCCGGATCATGTTGGCCGAGCTCCGGTATTGCCCCACGAACTCCCGCTCAAATCCTTGGGCGCGCGCTACGGCATAAACCGGCCAGTGACACAGCAGGACGGCACCCGCCAAAGTCAGGACCCCTGCTCCTAGCCGGGCAAAGCGGAGACCGGGGCGGTACCGGGTATCGGCGAGTTGGACTACCAGGAGCCCGGCCCAGAGCAGGGAAAAGAAATAGGAGATGTCAATGCGGACCAGGAAGCTCAACCCGAGGATCACGCCGCCGACCAGGGTATCGGGAAGGAACCGGCGCGACGCGGGGGGCTGGTGCCCGAATGTGCGCAAGAGCCACAAGGTGTTTACCATCGCCAGGAGCGGGATGTAGTTCTTGAACTGGGAGCCGGGGAAGACCACCAGGATTGCCCCGAGGGCAAACGCCAGCCATGAGCGCCCGGTCACTTTGCGGACGACAGCCCAGCCGCAGAGGGCCGTGACGGCCGAGAGCGCGAAGAAGTAGGCCCGCATTTTAACGTAGCTGACCCCTGTGATGCTAAAGAGGGCGACGATGGGATAGTGCCAGAGCACGTTGTAGCCGAGGTCCACATCCCGGATAGGGCGTTGGCCCTCGAGAATCCGCATCGCGGTGAGGGCGGCGGTGCCCCCCTCGTCATGCGGATTGAACCAATACTGGAGGTACAGGCCCCAGTAGATGAGCCCTAAAACCAGCAGCAGCCAAGGCTGGGCTCTGACGGCCCATTCGGAAATCTTTCCTTGGCTTTCGGTGGCGCTCATTCAGGCGCTTGTGTTAAGCCCCAAAGGCCGTTGCGTGCAATCCGGAACCTAGGGGATTGCTCCCGGGATCCCGACCTTGCGGGCTGATCGAAGGGTCCTCCCGGGATTGGGATGGAGGCGCGAGCGGACGGTTGCCGCGACCTTAGCCGCGTCTGGACACACCGGCCCAGCCAACAAACCCCGCCCAACAAACCTGACCCAACGGGCCCCGTTCTCCCTGATAAGGTGGCAGACACTCGGTGGCACTGACACTCGGTGGCACTCGCTGAGAACCCGGGTCCATACGGTCCATAGGGTCCATAGGGTCCATAGGGTCCATAGGGTCCATACGGTCCATACGGTCCATACGGTCCATACGGTCCATACGGGTCCTGGCGGCGTCCATTCGCCATCCCACAAGCCCACGTGCGCTTGAGACTTATTCGGATTCCGGGCCGGAGGAGCCGGACGTGATGGGGAGGAAGTTCATCGCCAAAAATCTCACGGCAGAGAGCGCGTCCGCATAAACGGCATCGGCCTCGTTCTGGAGGGGGCTGGCATCCAGGAGTGCGGCGGCCGCGGGCGGACATGGCGGCACAAGCGTCCAGAGATTCAACTCGGCGGCCTGCCGAGAGCGCAAACCGGATGAAGGCGCACTTGAGGGCCTTGGGGTTCCGGTGGCGTCAGGTTGTGAGGGGGGATGGTAGAGGATTAACGTTAGGAGGGCCAATCCGGCAGCCATACTGGCTGGGAGTACCGCAGTCCGGGGCCAGTGGCTTGGTGGAGCGGGCTGCGTGGAGCGCTTGAGGGTGTTCAGGATACGCGCTTGAAGGAAGGGCGGAGGTGAATGAGGGACACGGATGGCGGCCTGCCTGAGCGAGCGCTCGAGCGCCCGGTCAGCCACCAGGTACTCTTGGCAGCAAGGGCATCCTTCGAGATGCCGTAACAGCCAACCCGGGCTATACCCGGCGGCCCCGTCGATAAGCACGGAGCTCCAGAACCGTGCCAGGCGGCAGGTCAGACCCGGTCGAGGAGAATTGCTGGCTTTCATGATCGTAGGTTCCCTTTGAGCAAGGCATGTCGGGCACGAAATGCCAGGATTTTGACGTGGGTCTGGGTAAATCCCATGACTTGGGCGGTTTCCTTGACCGAGAGCTCCTCGCCGAACCGCAACCAGAGCACCTCGAACTGGCGTTGGGGCAGGCTTGCACGTACCCGGCCCCAAAGCATTCCTCTCTCGTCAGTTTCTTCGGCGGCACCCGAGGGTGAAAGCTCGCAGGTGGGTAGGGTTTCGGGAACCGGCTCCCAGGCTCGGACGCTCCGGAAATGATTGAGGGCGCTATTGCGGGCGATCATCAGCAGCCAGTTGATGAGCGGCCGGTCGGGTTGGAAGCGGGCCAGGCTTTGGAAGGCTTTGAGGAAGGTTTGCTGGGTAAGATCCTCCGCATCCTGCCGGTGCCGGGTCATTTGGTGGAGGAAGCTAAAAATCCGAGGCTGATAGGCTCCGACGATCTGCTCGAAAGCCGCGCCTTCTCCCTGGAGCGTGCGCCGTACGTGATCGGCGTCGGCGGACGCGCCGTCGACCGCGCCCGGTAATAGCTCGACCATTTCCATCGGCAATCTCCAACTCAGCGTTATTCCGGGAGCCCAGTCTGCGGCTGCGAGCCTTGGGAGGGGGCTTTGGGCTGCGCAGGGGTGGACTCCTTAAGCATGCTCGAAATACCCGCGCTAGGATAGGAGATGTCCAGGGTAACCGTGTCCCCTTCTTTAACGATGGCCAACGAATCCACGAGTTGGTTGACGGGTGCATTAGGGGCGTTTCCAAACGACAACATGGCGGTGAGGCCCTGAATAATCTTGAGAAGTTTGACTGCGTTTTCCTCTGAACCGGTGCTCAAGGTCGCATGCGCAAAGGTGTTGGGGCCCGTTTCCCCCATCCCAATCGAGCCGGAAGTCGCCATTTGCAGCACGCGCGCCTGGGGGCCCGCCATCGCGAGGTCCTTGCTCGAAAGCAGATCGCTTGCGGCAAAAAGATAGGTATGGGCGGAATCGCGGAGTAGATGGCTGAGCGTGGAATCGGGCACCTTGGCCAACGAAGGCGCGGTCTGGCGCAAAACAGCGAGGGCCTTGAGCAGGTGCGCCTTGGACTTGCTCACCAGCACCATCGGCTCCGGGGGGAATGCCACGATGACCTGGGCCTGAGCCCTGGCCGGCTGTGGCATCTCGACGATCGCGTATGCGGGGAAGGGGAGATCGGTTAGAACGGTTACTTTGGGAGGTGTGTATGCGGCCTGCTGTAAGAGCAATGCTTCAGCGATTTTACGCAAATCGGGGGTCCCTTGTGCGATCAGGGTGCCCTCAAGTGAACGGGCCACGGACGCACTGGAGCCGTAAGCGGTGATGGAGCCAATGGATTCGAGTACGTGGGCGATATCCACCGCGAGAGTGTCCCCGGCCGCTGAGGCCTGGTGTTTGCGGTTGAATTCCAGCAAATCCTTGCCAACCAGAGTGTTGCGCATGCCATCCAGATCGGCATAAGCCACCCAATGCGCATCGGCGCTGATCATCGAGGGTTGAAGCTCGGCTCGGGCAATGGTCGCGCTCCAGAGGGAGAGGCCCAGCAAAGCCAGGTGCCGGAGGGAAGGTTTCATGGAAGTCATAGTATGCATTGGGTTCGTAAAGGCATACACCCAGCGTGAGGATTTGGTTACAAACGCTAGAGCATCTGGCTAAAGAGTTTGGCAGGATGTCTGGCTTCCTGCGCTTTATCGAAAAGGTGAGACACCCGGTACTAGACACCGCCAGCCCCAAAGGGCATACGCGTCAACTTAAGCTGCGAAAGCCCACTGGGTATTGAAATTCGGACGCTTGCGCCTGTCGTAGCAACAGTATTTTACTAGCAGCTTTCT
>JAYVTN010000360.1:0-14277 GCA_043788785.1 Spartobacteria bacterium
GGTGAGCCAGCGTCCGTCCTCCGACAGAACGCATCCGCCCTGGAATCGATCACTTGCCCTCAAGCTCACGATTTCGACTGCCGGATTTAGCATGAACCAGCTTCGGCCTTCATCCTCGCTTCTCCCGTGTTAGGGTGGGGGATGAGTTTCAAGTTGGTATCCAATTACTCGCCCATGGGCGACCAAGCCCAAGCCATTGCCAAACTGGTCAAATCCATCTTGGCCGGAAACCGCCACCAAACCCTCATGGGCGTGACCGGGTCGGGGAAGACTTTCACCGCCGCCAATGTGATCGAGGAAATCAGCCGGCCCACCCTGGTCATTTCCCATAACAAGACCCTGGCCGCACAGCTCTTTTCCGAATTCAAGCAGTTTTTCCCCGATAACGCGGTCGAATACTTCGTGAGCTACTTCGATTACTACCAGCCCGAGGCCTATATCCCGCGCTCGGACACATTCATCGAAAAGGATTCTTCCATCAACGAGGAGATCGAGCGGTTGCGCCTTTCCACCACCTCCTCCCTGCTTTCCCGGCGCGATGTGATCGTGGTCGCCAGTGTGTCTTGCATCTACGGCTTGGGGTCCCCGGAGGATTACATGAACATGCTGCTGACCATCAAAGTCGGGCAGAACCTCTCTAGGGAAGCGACCCTGGCAAAACTCGTGGAAATGCTCTATGAGCGCAACGATGTCGCATTTGCCCGGGGCAAATTCCGTGTCCGTGGAGATGTGGTGGAGATCCATCCCGCAAACAGTGACGAAGAGGCCGTCCGGATCGAGTTCTTCGGGGATGAAGTGGACCGGATCACGCGCTTTGAACCGTTGACCGGACACACCATCGACCGGTTGGCGATGTTCACCTTTTTTCCCGCCAAACAATTTGTCACTCCCCAGGACAAGTTGCGCGTCGCTTTGGGAACCATCCGCGAAGAATTGGAGTCACGCGTCGTAGAGTTCGAAAAGCAGGGCAAACTGCTCGAAGCCCAGCGCATCAAAATGCGGACCGAGTACGATCTGGAGATGATGCAAGAGATGGGGTTCTGCAGTGGGATAGAAAACTATTCGCGCCATCTCACGGGGCGTCCTCCGGGTTCCCGGCCATTCACGTTGCTGGACTTCTTTCCGCGGGACTTCCTGATGGTCGTCGATGAATCCCATGCGTCCATTCCACAGATCGGGGGAATGTACGAGGGTGATCGTTCCCGCAAGATGACGTTAGTCGATTACGGGTTCCGGCTCCCCAGCGCCCTCGATAACAGGCCCCTGAATTTCACTGAATTCATGGAGATGACTGGCCAGTCCATCTACGTGAGCGCCACCCCGGGCGAGTTCGAGCTCAAGAACTCATTGGCCGGGAATACGGCTTACATTGCCCATTCGCGCACCCAGATCGCGCCTGGCGAGATCCTCCAGGACTTGGCTCCTTCCAAAAGCCGGACCATGGCCCGGGTGTCCCGTTCGGACTCGCCGGTGTCCGACTTCGAGGTTTCCAAGCCGGGCTCACCACTCATTGTCGAGCAGATCATCCGGCCCACCGGGCTCTTGGATCCACGGATCATGGTACGGCCGCTCAAGAACCAGATCGACGAGACCTTGGAGCTCTGCCGGCAACGGGTCGAGCTCAAGGAACGGGTGTTGATCACCACCTTGACCAAGCGCACGGCCGAGGATCTCTCCGAGTATTTCCGCGATGTGGGCCTCAAGGTGCGCTACTTGCATAGCGACATCGATACCATCGAGCGGGTCGAGATTCTCCGGGCCTTGCGCAACGCGGAATTCGATGTGTTGGTGGGGATCAATCTTTTACGGGAGGGCTTGGATCTCCCGGAGGTCTCCCTGGTATGTATCCTGGATGCGGACAAGGAGGGGTATTTGCGTTCGCAAACCTCGCTCATCCAGACAGCCGGCCGTGCGGCACGCCATGTCAACGGCGAGGTGGTGCTCTTTGCCGACACGATGACGCGCAGCATCGAAGCCCTCATCGCCATCAGCGATTACCGCCGGGAAAAACAGGTCCAATACAACGAGAAACACGGGATCACCCCCACGAGCGTCAAACGCGCTGTGCAGGAGAGCCTCCATACCCTGCTCAAGGCCCGGGAAGTAGAGGAATCCGTGGTGCGCGAGACCGGGGCGGCTTTCGATGTGGGCGAGGTCTTGCGGGAACTGGAAGCCGAGATGGTGCAGGCTGCCGGCCGGCTCGAATACGAACGGGCCGCCTTGCTGCGGGACCAAATCCAAGAACTCAAGGCGGGCACGGGATTGCTTATGGACAGTGCGAAACCGCCCGCAACCGGGGCGTTCTCCAAAGGGCGCGGAAGGAAGACGCGCAGGTGAAAGCTGTGCGGGGCTTCGGTGGGCAGGCACGCCGCATCTTTTCCAAAAGAATCCCTTGCGCAGGCAACCCTGATCGCTAGGATTCGCGGCTCGCAAGATCGCTCGAGTGGTGGAATTGGCAGACACGTACGTTTGAGGGGCGTATGGCGCAAGCCGTGCGGGTTCAAGTCCCGCCTCGAGCACTTCTTCAACCATGGTTGAAGTATGATGGTTGAAGGATGAAGGGGTCACGTGGCGGGGCGCTTGGCTATTGCACCACAGATCCCCATGCCAGCAGACGCGGCACCACACGGCATGAAAATCCTCCTCCTGCTCGGCTCTCTGCAAGCCCTGTTGACTACCTCAAGAGCGGCAAGATCGGCCGTGGGAAACAGACCTGGTAGAGTCGGCCGAACACCGTCTCCGAAGAATGCATTGCCCCAGCATCCAGTCCGCGTGTCTGGAGAGAAGGTCCACGGTCTCTGCCTCAGTAAGTGGGGCGACAGGATCGGTGTCGCGTGGAAAGACGTGCTCGCCGGGTCTGAGGGTTTCGTCGCAGGATTGGTTGAGGCGCACGAGGTAGCGGTTGGAGTCGGGAAGATGATTGCTGACGAATCGCGTCGCGAAGTCCCGGTTGATACCGGTGACCTCGTCCAGCCGATTTGAAAACGTAGCTTTGTCCATATCACACAAGGCCTCTGGAAGAAATTCCAGAACTGCGCTCATTGTCCCGGGGCGATGTCACGTAACCGGGCGAAAACCTCTGATGCGGGCACCGTCTTGGACTCGCCTGCATCGAAACGGGCGATTCGTCCAGTAATCTCAGTATCCCATGCAGCTTCTGCATCCGGGTTGGGATCAGGCTCGACACTAGCGAGGAGCCTATAAGCAAGCGCGAGGCGCTGATCGGGTGGAAGCACGAGCGCATCTTGAGCAATGGCGTCGAGTGTGGCGGGCATGATATTATGATACGACAGAAAGCGGGATTTGTCGAAGCAGAATGCCGTGGAAGCGGCGAACGTCCAAAGCTCTGGCGTCGCTGCCAAGAGATGGATAGATGGTTCCGACCACAAGGGACTCCGAAAGTGGGTGGGGGAACTCGGCAAGTGGGCGAATCGCCTACACACACCAAGGTCTGATTGGCGCTCGGCTGCCACCTAGTGGAACTGCGGAGCATGCGCGGACTGACCCGCAGCAACAATGGTTTGGGCCAATACTGCCGCCGCATAAACGCGGTTGGGAGAAGCCGCGGGCGTTGTTGCCACCGCCCATAAACTCTTCCGGACCGGCTATCGATACCGCGCAGTTGCACCGCGTTGCGCAAGGTGACGAGGATCTGCTCGGGATGGATCGCGGTTGGCCTGTAGCGGATCCACGCGCCGCCTTGGAGCAGACGGGCGGCCATAATCCCGCGGATCTGATCAAGAAGAAGGCCTGCCCGGGCTTCTTCCGAGTTGTTGTCCATATTGTGGATGACTAGATCGATCTCCTCGACCCGCTCATCCGCTGGCAATGATTGCTTCATACACCTATTGCAACGTACGGGGCCGCCCTGATGCGCTTGAACCATGTCCGATGCCAAAACGTGGGTGTGGGCGCAGCTTGCAAACTGGGACTTTTCGTTCGGCCGCGCCATGTTTTGGGTGCTGCTTGCCAGCTTTGCCTTGGCGTTGGTCGCCGCTGTCCTGCTCTCGGCTGTGGTTCTGGTCGGGTTGTTCCAGCAGACAGGCCAAGTTGTGGCTTCCCGTGCTGTGCGACTCCTGAGCGTGTTCTGGGTGCTCCAGAATCTGGCCCTGATTTCGAGCGTTCTCTTGCGGCTCAAGCTCTACGTGAACGCTTACCAACTGAGCGAGCTGCGGGTTTACGTGGGCTTCTTCCTGGTGCTGGTTTCGACCGGATTCGGCCTTTTGGCGTGGCGGATCCTGAGAGGCAAAGGGCTCAACTGGCTGCTCTTCTCGAACGCTTGCGCGGCGTTCGGGCTCTTTTTTGTGGTGCAATATCTGGACGTGGCGGGATGGGTGGCCAACTACAACGTGGCGCTTTGGCAAAAGGACACCCAGCGCACCTTGGACGTGGAGTATCTCAAGAACCTGGGCCCCTCGGCGTATCCTGCGCTGGCGGTGGTTGCAGGGGCCGTGAGCCGTCCAGAGGCCCGGGCAGCACGGGAACGCTTGCTGGATTTGAAGGCGCTCGAACTGGGGCGTGCCCGGGAGTGGAACTGGCGCTCGTACCAAGCGCGGCACGAATGCTATGCGCGCTGGATAATGGAGTGGGAAAGAGGCAGCGCCCGGTGACCCGCAAAAAGGGCGAGATTCCCGTCAAGGGCTGACGGCTACGGCTTCCCGCTTCACCTCTTCCGTCCATTTTGGGGCTTGTTCTCATGCCCGCAACAGCCTGCTCGACACTACGTGGTTAGGCCCCGATTATCTCTTTTAGTCCCTCAACAACTTGATCTAGTTCTTCGTCGGATACGCGGCCCAGCCTTGTGCCGAGTCGTTTGATTGAAAGAGTGCGGATTCAACTCATTTTTGCCCACAAACGCTTGGGTAGTTTTGCCGAAGTCAGCTCCAATGTGAGGGGGAATCCGGCTTTAGGTTCCTGGCTGGTCAGTGCAATTGCGAGAACGGCTCCAGAGCGTTCGTTGAATACATTGTGACTCAATCTCAGCACTGGACGCTTGCCAGCCTGTTCGTTTCCTTCCGTGGGATCGAGTTCTGCCCAAACAACATCGCCTCTTAGTATTCGGGCCATTCGATAAGATCTCTCCGAAGTCCTTGATCTGCCAAATCTTGTTCCTCGATGGGATCAAGCTTTGCGCATTCGCATGCCAGCCTGGTTTGCTCGATGCGTGAAAGTTTTTCGCGGACAGCTGTTTGTATCGCTTCGCTCCGGGAGCGGAAAACATGTGTATGAACGAGAGAATCAAGCTTTTGAAGCAGGCTCTGATCGATGGAGATCGCAACCTTTGCGGAGCTCATGGAAACGTACTGCCACTGGTATGATCCTTCGTCAAGGGGGGCGCTCTGGAGCCGGTGGACACAAGGGGCAGAAGACGGGCTTGTTCGCTTTTTGCTTTTCCCCCTCGGATGGCCAGTTCCCGGCCTATTCGATGGTCACCGTCATGCCTTTGGTGATGAGCTTGCTTAGGCGTACGATGTCCCAGTTGGCCACCCGCATGCAGCCGTGGCTGGCCGCGCGTCCGATGGTTTGGGGGGAGTTGGTGCCGTGGATGCCAATGCCGGGCTTATTGAGGCCGCACCAGAGAACGCCGACCGGATTGTTGGGCCCTGCAGGAAGGTTGTAGAAGGTCTCGCTGCGTTTGCCGGTTTCAAGGACGCTTTTGTCCCACCGGAAGGTCGGGCTGGTCGCGATTCCGACCACCTGCCATTTGCCTGCCGGCGTTTCCAGCCGTCCGGCTCCCGGAGTGATGGGCACGCTGGCCAACAACGTATCGCCTTCGTGTACATCGAGCATCTTTTCGCCCCGATGCACCGTAATCGTACGATTCTTGAAGGCGGGAATCTCCGGCAGGAACCCTTGTTTGGGCAGTTCCTCAATTTTGAAGGGTTCCACGTTCGGCACACGGACGGTTTGGCCCACGCCAATGGTCTCCAAATTGATGCCTTTGTTGATGCGGGCCAGGAAATCGGGGTCGCAATGAAAGCGTTCGGTCAAGAATTCGAGAAGGGAGCTGTAGGGGAGGAACTTCTTCTTTGCCTGTTCGGAAGGCTGGGTGGGGCAGTCCCCGACGAATTTCAGGTCGCCTTCAGCGATGGTGTAGAAGGTGTAGACGGGGTAGACGCTTTCCCAGGGGATATTGGCGTCGACTTTTCCGGTCTCGGGTAATCCGTGGGCCCGTTGGAAACGGACAAGGGCTTTGGTGTAGAATTCCCCTGGGCGCCCATCGATTTTGCCTGGGCCGAAGAGTTGTTGGTCGAGGAAGATCTGGCATTGGGTGGTAACGTCGCGCTCGGAAACGGCAGCGGCGCGGGCCACTTTGGGCTCCCCTAGGGATTGGGCGTCGGCGGGAGCCAGGGCGTCGGCCGGGGCCGATGTGGACTCCGGGGGCTGTGCCGGGGGCTGTGCCGGGGGCTGTTCTTGGGCGAGGCTTAAGGAGCCCATGCAGAGGCAGGCGATCAGGGTGGTAGGTAAAATCTTCATGTAGGTGGCTTCGAAGGGTTGGCGAACCGAGCGGTGCAGCTATCATTGCTTGCGTGGAACCGCAAGAGCTCAACCGACGCCGCAAACTTCGAATCGCGCAAGTCTCGTCACTTTGGACGGCGATTCCACCAAAAACGTATGGGGGAATTGAGTTGGTCATGAAGCTGCTTATCGACGAATTGGTGGCCCGGGGGCACGAGGTCACGTTGTTTTCGTCGGCGGACTGCCAGACCTCGGGCAAACTCCACCCCGTCTGCCCAACGAACCTCACGGATATGCTCGTTGAAGGTAAGGCATATCTCTTTGAGTATTACGCCAATTCCATGGTGGCCGAGGTCCTCACCCATGCAGGGGAATTTGACGTGATCCACTATCACTTGAGCAGTGCGTGGCTGCCGCTGGCGGCGACTTCGGCGACGCCCAGCTTGTTTACACTGCACACCCGTACGTTGTGTGATGATGAATGGGTGTTTGCGCGGTGGCCCAAGGTCGCTGTCAACGGGATCAGCCAGTGCCAGATGCATGGCGCGGCGCTTCGCCTGGATCGGGAGTTCCCGGTTGTTTACAACGGGTGCGATTTCGATGCGTACGACCCCAGCTATGAACCAGGCGAGTACCTGGCCTACCTGGGCAGGATGTCGCCGGGAAAAAACCCCCTGGGCGCTATCCAAATCGCAGCCGCCGTGGGGATGCCAATCGTACTGGCCGGGCAACCGCAGAATCCCCAGGAAGAGCTCTATTTTGCGCAAAAGGTTAAGCCGCTCATTGACGGGGAGCGGGTGCGGTGGATCGGGCCTGTCAACCATGCCCAGAAAGCGCAGTTTCTGCGGGGCGCATCCGCCCTCCTTTTCCCGATCCAGTGGGAAGAGCCGTTTGGGTTGGTGATGATCGAGGCGATGGCCTGTGGGACCCCGGTGGTCGCCCATCGGCGCGGATCGGTGGGCGAAGTCATTGACTCGGGCATTACCGGCTACCACTCGGGCGTCATGGATGGGTTGGCCGAACTGGTTCCCCAGGCTTTAGCCTTGAACAGGGGCCGGGTGCGCAGCCACGCGATGAGCCGGTTCGGGTATCGGGCTATGGTGGACAGTTACGTGGCTCTCTACGAGAAGCTGGCGGAAGCAGGGGCCTAAGGATTTAACCTAAATTCGGCAGTTGAAGTCTTCGGCTTGAGGTCAAGTGATTGAGTCCCGGCCGGATGCGTTCCTTGGAAGGGCTGGCGCCGGCTCACCCCCGGGGTGGGGCCAAAAACAAACCGGCCGAGGCCCCCGGGAGTTGCCCGCTGCCCGCGCCTCTCACTGCCGGATTGAGGATTAAGGGTTGAAGGCTGAAGAGGGGTCCAGCGCCCCCTCATACGTCCGGCCCGATGGCGGGTTCGGCACCCGGACCGATTGGCCCGCGCTCGCGGCCCGATATGGTGGCGGCCAGCGGGTTGCTCGCGGGTTCTTGGACTGAAGTCCGGGGACGTTGGCATCCAATGGGAAACGAGCGCCCGCCTATCAGCTATGAGCACCTGTACATCGGAACCTGTTACGGAAGAGCCCTGTGATGAAGCACTCATGGAGGGCTTGGTACGCCAATGCCCACTGGCCCTGGAATGTTTGTACGCCCGGTATTCGGCCGTCCTCAAGGGGGTGGTGATGCGAGTGGTTCACGATGAAGCCGAGGCCGAGGATCTCCTCCAGGAAATCTTCATGCAGGTCTGGGGCCGGGCCGAACATTACTCCCCGGAGAAGGGCAAACCCCTAGGTTGGTTGGTGACCCTTGCCCGCAGACGTGCTATCGACCGGTTACGCCAACGCCGGGCTTATCGAAGGGCTACCGATCGGTTCGAGTGGGAATGCAAAATCCCCCTCCACGGGCATGAACGGGCGAAAATGGATTCGGGCCTTTTCCAAGAGGATCTGCGCGAACTGCTGCGCAAACTTATCGACGGACTGCCCGTTTACCAGCGGCAGGCCATCACCCTGGCGTTCTTTGAAGGCATGAGCCAACGCGAGATTGCCGCCGCAACCCGGATTCCTCTTGGGACGATCAAAACCCGGATTGAGCTTGGGATGCGCAAGCTCACGGGCTCGGTGATGGCGTTGCGGGAGAAAATCCAGTAGCGGCAAAGAAAGAGCGAAACGTTAAAGCAGGCACGCGGAGGACGCGAAGAACCCCGGGGCGCAGATTAGGGCGCCCTTTCGGGGCTTCGCCGTCTGTGGAATCGAATCCCAGGGCGTTGCCCTGGGCTGGAATAGGACCAGGCCGTTGGCCTTTCAGAATCCCGAGGGGCCGCCCGAGGCGGGAACAGACCCGGCCGTTGGCCTTGCGGAATTCGAGGGCGTCGCCCTGCGCTGGGCCCAAGGTGGGCACAGACCAAGCCGTTGGCCTTGCGGAATCCGAAGGCGTTGCCCTGGGGATGGCGAAGTGTGAAAGGTGAAAATAGGAAGGACGGATTTCCCCCCTTCAACCTTCATACTTCCAAATAGCTCACTTGGCTTCTTGTGAAGCGGCGGGTTCGCTGGAGGGCGCCTCCGCAGAAGCTGCTTTCTTCTGGTTCTTCTCTGCCTTTTTCTTCTTTTTCTCCATCTCGCGCTGGCGCTTCTCAAATTGGTAATTCGGCTTCATTAATTGGATTCTCTCATTGGTTTTAGCGCCGGACAATACCTGAGGGAGGCGAGTTCACCGAACATTTCTTTTTAAAGAAATGAAATGGGAGGCGGATTCGCGGGAATCAGAGCCTTGGGCCCGGGGGCAGGGGTGCCTGACCGCGTTTGCCCCATGGGTGAATCCCCGCGGTGCGCGCTCCATGGGCGGGGGAAGCCAAGTCACGGCAGGCCGTACCCCGACTACGAGCCGTTGCGCTGCCGGGTTGCCCGCCCCTGGATATTGGCGAGCTATGCCAGGATCGCTTTGACCACTTTCCCGTGGACGTCTGTGAGCCGGAAGTCCCGGCCTTGGCTGCGGAAGGTGAGCTTCTCGTGGTCAAAGCCCAGCAAGTGCAGGATCGTGGCCTGGATGTCGTGGACGTGGACCGGATTCTCCGCGATGTGAAATCCGAGATCGTCGGTCGCGCCGTAGGAGATCCCCGGCTTAACGCCCCCGCCGGCCATCCACATTGTAAAGGCTTGGGGATGATGATCGCGCCCCAGGCTGCGGCCCAAATCCGCGTTGTTCTCGACCATCGGGGTGCGTCCAAATTCGCCTCCCCAGATCACCAGGGTGTCTTCCAAAAGGCCCCTTTGCTTGAGGTCCGTGACCAATGCCGCCGATGCTTGATCAGTTATCCCACAGTTCTTTTTCAGGTTGCCGGAAACGTCGGAATGCGCATCCCAGCCCTCATGGTAGATGTTCACGAAACGCACGCCGCGTTCAATCATCCGGCGCGCTAACAGGCAGGCACGGGCAAAGGAGGGCTTGGCTGGGTCGCACCCGTAGAGTTCCAAGGTTTCCTTGGACTCCGACTTGAGATCCATGAGTTCTGGCGCGGAGGTTTGAAGTTTGAAAGCCATCTCATACTGGGCGATGCGGGTGGCGATTTCGGGGTCCTTGTCAGTGGCGAGGCGCTGCCGATTGAGGCTGGAGATGAGATCCAAGGAGCCGCGTTGGAGGGTGGGATCGATCCCGGGCGGGCTGGAGACATCGAGGATGGGATCCCCTTCGTTACGGAAGCGCACCCCGGAGTAGATGCTGGGCATGAAACCGCTGGACCAATTGGCCGCCCCGCCGCTGACTCCGCCCCCCGTGTTCATGACCACAAAGGCGGGCAGTTCCTGGGTTTCCGCGCCGAGCCCGTACAGGGCCCAAGAGCCGAGGCATGGGCGTCCCGGTTGCTGGAAGCCCGTGTTGAAGAAAATCTGCGCGGGAGCGTGATTGAACTGGTCGGTGGTGCAGGACTTGATGAGGCAGATGTCATCGACGATCCGGGAGAGGTGGGGAAGCATCTCCGAGAGTTCGGCTCCACTCTTGCCGTGTTTGTCGAATTTGAATTGCGGCGCTAGAACGGCGGCATCAGACCGGATGAAGGCATAGCGTTGGCTCCCAATGACCGAGGGAGGCAGCGGTTTGCCCGCGAGTTTGATCAGCTCGGGTTTATAGTCGAAGAGATCCAACTGCGACGGGGCGCCCGCCATGAAAAGGTGGATGACCCGTTTGGCTTTGGGCGCGAAATGCGGCTTCTTGGGCGCTAACGGATTGATGATTGTGTCGGCGTGGGCAAACCCGCCGAGGGATTGGCCCAGCAAAGAAGCGAGGGCGATCTTTCCCACCCCGACTCCGCATTCGCGGAAGAAATGGCGGCGGGTGACATTCTGAAGATATTGGAGGGAGTTCATGGACGGATTAGCTCTTGGTGAGGGCCTCATCGAGGTTGAAAAGGATGCGGGCAACAGCAGTCCAAGCGGCCCGGTCCGCGTCGCTGCCTTTCCCGGGCCCTGCCAATGCCTGTGCCTCGGGTGGTTTGGAATTGCAGCGCTCCCGTTGGGTTTGGAAGAACCCAAGAAGCGCTTGGGATTCTTGTTCGGTGGGGCTGCGGGACAAGCAGCGCTGGAAAAGGGATTGGAGGCGGAGTGGATCGGGCTGGGGAAGGGCGGCAATGAGGGTTCCCAGGGCTTGTGAGGCTTCCATGACGACGGTGTCATTGAGCATGGTTAGAGCCTGGAGCGGACTGTTGGAGACATCGCGTTGGGCAATACACACATCGCCTACAGGCCCGTCAAAAGTGTTGAACATTGCATACGGGGCTGTGCGTTTACTGAAGGTATAGAGGGCGCGCCGGTACCGGTCGGGGCCTTGGCTGGTGGGCCAAGAGCTACTGCCGTAAGCGGCCTCTTGGACCCCGTTTGGCTGCGGGGGATAGACACTTGGACCCCCGAGTCGGTCGCTGAGCAGCCCTGAAACGCTCAGCAAGCTGTCGCGGATTTGTTCGGCATCGAGCCGGCAGCGCGGGCCGCGGGCCAAAAGGATATTGAGGGGGTCTTTTGCTAGCAGCTCGGGAGTGGCTGCGGAGTTCTGGCGATAGGTGGCGCTGGTGACAATGAGGCGGTGAAGCTTTTTCAAAGACCAACCCTCGCGCACAAACTCAACAGCCAGCCAATCCAGGAGCTCTGGGTGACTGGCCGGATCGCCTTGAAAGCCGAAGTCGTCGACTGTTTTTACCAGGCCTCTGCCGAAAAATGCCGCCCATTGCCGGTTGACCGTTACGCGCGCTGTGAGCGGGTTTTCGCTTGAGACTAGCCATCGCGCGAATGCGAGTCGGTCGGGTTTGGCCCCTTGCGGGAGAGGGTTAAGCACCGAGAGCACGCCAGGAGAGACGGGGTCAGTGGTTTGGAGGTATTCGCCCCGGTTATGGATGAATGTGGGGCGGGGATTGTTCGCCGGGCGTTCGCTCATCACCAGGGTGTCGTTTCCAGCGAAGATGCTGGCCCGCAGTCTTTCGATTTCAGTATTGGCGGCGGCCAGCTCCGGAGCGGTGCTTAGGAAGAAGTCCCAGAGCTGGGTGCGTTGGGCTGCCGAGCGTCGGCTCTCGGGTAGCAGCAGGAGGCTTTCGATCTCCGGGGGTATATTGCGGGCCTGTACCGGACCGGGATCGGTGGTCGTCGAGATCCGGAACCGGCCCAGAGCCGCCGCGTGGTATCTCTCGAAGTGCATTTCCACGACAAGGCCTCCATTGGCAGCCACGGGTTCCGCCAAGCCGAAGACGATGTTGTTGGCTTTGCCGTAGACGCCTTTGGTGGACCAGCCCGACTGTAGATTCTCGTCGATGGCCGTGGCGGCCTCTTTCTCATTGATGGTGGCAGTGGCACTGGCGATTTTGAGGGGTTTGCCCGCGACTTGCACCGTGAAGTTGCTGAGGTTGAAGTCGCCTTTGGGTCCTTCGTAATAGGTGCGACCGGGACCGTGGTTGGGAAGACTCTCGTCGGGGAGTACCTCCAGCCGGACAGCAGTAATTGGGCGCGTATCGGGTTGGAGCTTAACCGTGTAAGCGTCGGCCTTGGTTTGGTCGCCGCTCGCCAGAACGGAGTCGTCCTTGAGGATGGTGAGCAAGGGTAGATTGCTTTTGACCTCCACCGGATGTTGTACGCTCCAATGGTTGATGGCGGTTGAACTCTCGCCCAGCCATTGTGCGAACTTGGATTCTGCCAACGCACGCCCCTTGAGCTCGGTTTTTGCTCCGGGCAGCCGCACCCTGAAGCTGCCCAAGGTGTGCCCGTCGCCGTAGGTCTGGACCAGTGTCACGGTGAGCTTAATGCCTCCTTTGATGTGCACCGGGGTTTGGAAGCTGAATGTGGCGCTCCGGGCGACATTCGAGTTTTTATCGAGGGTTGCGACCGCCCAGCCGGTGTTGGGGTCGGCATCGATTGCCCCGGAGACGTCAAAGCCCTCCTGGGAGAAGTCTGCCTGGGCAGAGGCAATCGGGACCGGTTGGGGCGCGCCGGGGCCTGCCAACGGGGCCGCCAAAATGCTGAGCTCATTGAGGACGAAATTGCCGGTTTTAGAGCGACCCGGGCCGCCTTTGGAGAGTTTGGGGTCTGGCAAAGCGTCCAGGCGCAGGGAGGTCAAGTTTTCTTGGGTAGTGGTGAGGGTGAGCGAATAGGTGTCCGTCGGCGGGCTTGGCTCAGGCAAGACCCAACCGCCTCCTGGCAACGTCTTTGGCTGTTGGCCGCTGGCAGTCATCAACTGGGAGGACGCGGGCAGAATCCAGCTCTCCGGGACGAACTGGTTGGGCAGGTCGGCGACCAGTTTGCCCAGTTTGGCTTCGATCCGGGATTTGCGTGCCTCGAAGTCTGGGGCAGGGATGCGGTAATCGGGTTCCTCGGCATTATTGAAGAAAGCCATGACCTGGTAGTACTCCCTATGGGTGATGGGATCGTACTTGTGGGTGTGGCACTGGGCGCAACCGATGGTGAGACCCAGCCAAGTCTTGCCGGTGGTGGCGACCCGGTCGGTGATGGAATTGAAACGGAACTCCAACGGATCGATCCCGCCCTCCTCATTGAGCATCGTGTTGCGGTGAAACCCGGTGGCGATGAGTTGGCTGGGGGTCGGGTTGGGCAGCATATCGCCGGCGATCTGTTCGATGGTGAACTGGTCAAAGGGCATGTCCGCATTGAGGGCGTTGATGACCCAGTCCCGATAAGGCCAGATGGAACGCCCCCTGTCCTTCTCGTAGCCGTTGGTGTCCGCGTAGCGGGCCAGGTCGAGCCATTTCCGGGCCCAACGCTCCCCATACCGGGGTGAACCTAGAAGCCGGTCCACGAGCTTTTCATAGGCCTGCGGGTCGGAATCATTGGCAAATTGAAGGGCTTCTTCCGAAGAAGGCGGCATGCCCACCAGATCCAAGGAGACCCGGCGAATGAGGGTGAACCGGTCAGCGGGCTCGCTGGGCGTGAGTTTTTCCTTTGCCCGCCGGGCTTGGACAAACGCATCGATTGGGTGGCGCCCGCTTGGGTCTGCCCCCGCGGGAGGCGACATCTGCTGGGGTTTGGTGAACGCCCAATGGGGTTTGTAAACCGCGCCCGCTTGGATCCAGCGTTTGAGGACGAGCTTTTCCTCTTCATTCAGCTCCTTTTTGGCTGCGGGCGGGGGCATGGTCTCTTCCTCGTCGTGGGAAAAAATGCGAATGACCAATTCGCTTTTCTCGGTATCCCCGGGGACAATGGCTGGTTCACCGGACTTGGCCGGTTTGAGAGCTTCCGCAGGTAAATCCAGGCGAAGCTTACCTTTGCGGGCCTTTTCGTCCGGCCCATGGCATTTGAAGCAATGTTGGGAGAGGATCGGGCGTACTACGGTGTTGAAGTCGGGAACGTCTTGGGC
>JAYVTN010000361.1:0-2027 GCA_043788785.1 Spartobacteria bacterium
GGAACTCGAGAAACTCGAGTATCCCAAGCCCAACCGCGAGTTCATCTACTCCACCTTCAACGCATTCGCCGAACGCCATCCGTGGGTGGGCCAGGAGAATATCCGTCCCAAATCCATTGTCCGGGAGATGTTCGAGGAGTTCCGGTCATTTGCCGATTACATTAAAACCTACGAGCTCCAACGCTCGGAGGGGTTGTTGCTGCGGCACATCTCGAGCGTGCACAAGACGCTGGCCCAGAGCGTCCCGGATGGTGCCAAGAACGATCAATTGCGTGAGATCGAATTGTATCTGGCCGCCATGATCCGGCAGATCGATTCCAGCCTGTTGGATGAGTGGGAGAAGATGCGGGATCCCGCGTACGCCAGTGCCGGAGAGGACAAGGAGCTGCGTCCTCCTGGGGCCGAAGCTGCCGATCGCGATATTACCCGGGACCCCAAACGTTTCACGGCTGCGATTCGAACAATCATCTTCACCTTCTTGCGGGCCGCCATCAACGAGGACTACGAGTCGGCCCTTGCGCCATTCGAGGGGTGGCCGCATCCGGTGGAGCCATCTTGGTCCGTTGAACGGTTGCGGGCGGCAATGGGTGCCTATTACGCGGAACATGAACGGATTTGTTTAGATCCCGAAGCGCGCAACCTGCGGCACACGTACGTGGTGCCGTCCCAAGACCCCTCCCGCTTGAGCATCCAACAGATGCTCATCGATCCGGGACAGGCCAATGATTGGGTCGCCGAATTTGAAGTGGACGTTGCGGGCTCGCGGGCTTTGGGCCAACCCGTCATTCGGATTGCCGACTTCCGCCCGCTATAGCCCCCGGGAGGAAAGCGGAAAGTGAAAGTGGTTGGCCCGGAACCATCCCGGCCGACGTCCTTCGACATGCGTCATTCCACTTTCGCCGTTGGGTTTAGGAGCGGCTGGCTTTTTCCCGGGCAGTCGTGCAGGGTGGGGCCCATGCGATGCCGCCCCCTCTCCTCCTTGCTCGTGCTTCTGGGTACAATTGGGATGTTTCTCTCCGACGCCTGGGCCCAGACCCCCGCAGCCACGCCGGCTCCCGGGGCCGGCAACCTCAATAACGCGGCCCTGCCGATCTTCCGGGCCAAACTGCCGGGAGGGACCTACGAGGTAGCCGTGCGTGCCATGATCGCGGTCAGTATCCACGAGTACATGGTTGATGGCGTGGCCCGGGTCACGGAGGTCAATATCGACACCTCAGGTTCCATGCTGGTGCGTTTCTATTTCTTGGAGCCCACCACTCCTCAATCGCCAATGGGCCTGGGCACCGCGACCATGGAGAAAGCCCAGCAGTTATTCACTGAAGCCGCCCAGCGGACCGGTCAGGATCTTTGGAAGAAAGTGACCAAGAGCTACCCCACAACGACCCACGCACGGACTGCGGAATACCGTGTGGAAACCAAGGAGCAGCTCAACAAGGTCTTTGAAGCGGCCGAGGAAGCATTCCGGTTGCAGCGGGCCAAGTCAGTCAGTGTGGAGTGAGCTAGCCTTCCGTGCCACGGGCATCCTGCCCGTGGACCGCGCTTGCCCGTGTAGACGCGGGGATGGCGTGGTCCATGGGCTGGAAGCCCATGCCACAGGGGTGCTTATTTGAGCAAGAGATCCAAGACGCCTTTAACCGTGTCCTTGCCGGTCTTAAGCGTGGTATCAACGGCCCCGCCCACCTTGTTGATGACCGCGCCTTCGACCGCCGCGCTAAGCCGGGGCGAGAGATCCTCCTTGGGATCGCTGACCGGCCCCGTCAGACGCATCGGACTCCAGAGGTACCCAGCCCGGGATTCCTTGAAAACTTGCTCTTGGGATCCGGGCAACCATTGGAGACTGGCAGGCGTCACCCCGACTTGGAATACGCCCTCAATCAGCCCGTTGAAGACGGTGAATCCACCTTCGATCCGGATCAGTCCTGCCGATTCAATCACCAGGTTTTGGACGGTCAACTTGCCCGCTTCCTGGCGGAAATCCGCCGACGCCTTGCTCAGCGCCAAACGCCGATACTGCAGCAACTGGGTGA
>JAYVTN010000362.1:0-5792 GCA_043788785.1 Spartobacteria bacterium
CCCACTCGCCCACTCGCCCACTCGCCCACTCGCCCACTCGCCCACTCGCCCAAGCGCCCAAGCGCCCAAGCGACCAAGCGACCGTTCGCTCGCCCGACCCGGGCCCTTGTTGTGCGCTTGCCAAGGCCAGCACGGGGCGGCGCTATCGGGCGACGAGCACGATGGCGACCATTAGCAACGTGGCACCGGCCAAGCGTCCCAGCATCACCCGGTGGCCTTGGGAGCGCTCATCGTTTCCGAACCAATGGCCAATACCCCACACAATCAACACACTCCAAATCCCACGCGAGTTGTAGACCACGTTGGTGGTCGTGGCGGAGCCGAAGTTCATGATCGAATACGCCACTCCCCCACATTGGAGGGTTAGAAGAGCTGAACCCATGCCGACCCAGCGCCAAGGCAGGTGCCTGAAGCTGCCCCGGCACAAGGGCAGCAGCCCCAGGGATAATACCGCCACAGTTGCGAACATCGCAGGGGCGAAATGCCCGAAGCCCCATGCAGGGGCCCATTTCTGCCCCAGCACATCGGTGAGCGCAAAGGAAGCCGCCGCCCCGAGCCCCAACCCGAGGCTGACCCCCAAGGGATGGCGGCGGTGACGGCCCGCATATCCCATCAGGGCAGTCGCAAGCGCAGTGAGGATTGCGGCCATCCAGAGGCTGGCCGTGAGCGGTTCGGTTCCCAACCACACGGCAACCAAGGCTACAAAGAGCACCTTGGTACCCAGAACCGGGGTTGCCACGGATACGTCTCCGCGGCTTAAGGCTAGGAAGGTAAAGACCTGTCCTAAAAAGAAGGCCAGCCCGCAAATCATGGCGTGCAGAAGGTGTTCGGGAGCAAACGGCTGCCCACCCAAAAACCAGAGCGGAGCCAGACCCAGCCCCTGCACCCAGTTGGTCACGAACCCCACCCTCCACGGCCCCAACCCGGCTGCCGTGCAGCGTTTGAGTCCCATGACAGCCAAGGCATACAGGAATGCCGAACATAACGGCACCAGAATGGGGAGCGGGATCTGAAGCATCGCGCTCACGCCTGCTTGCGGGCCTCCCAGAGCAACCGCCCCAACCCCGCCAATATTGCAGCGTCGCGCACCAGGACCCATCCTAGACTGCCCGGCTCGACTGCTGATCCGAAGCAGCCACAGGTAATATTCAGACCCCGGAATTTTGCGGATGCTATGGCCAGCACAAACATGCTCATGAGGGACGTTAGAATGACCAGAGCCGGCAACGTGCACCGGCGCACGACCAATGCCAGGCCGCACACGGCTTCCAACCAGGGAAGATACAGGGCGACCAAGACGGCACCGCCCCAGGGAAGGAGCCTGTAATGAAAGACTTCGTTGGCGAACGCTGCCGGATCCCAAGCTTTGAGCGCCCCTGCGTAAAGGAAGAGCGCGCCGAGTCCCAAGGCCAAGATCCGGGGAAAAGGTTTCATGGATGCGCCTTGAACCAACTCTCCCAGCCGCCGGCCAGAACCCGGACATCCTTGAGGGCCACCTCTTCGCGCAAGCGTTTGGCCACGTCATGGCTGGTCTGGCAGCTCAACGTGCTGCAATAAACCACAACCACCTTCTCCGGCGTCCAAACATCCAGAAGAGCCCCCAGTTCCTCGTCCCAGGTCTCTTCATGCAAGGCAATGGCCCCGGGAATATGGGCCAGTTCGTATTCAGCGGGTGGACGCGCATCGACCCACAGCACCCGATCCCGGAGATCCTCTGCCACCGCGACTTGTACCTCGTCCGAATTCCATGCGGGTCGGCGCGGGTGGGTCCAAGCTGCAAGGCCGGCAGGAATCGCGGCCATGGCCATCAACCCGGCGATTTGGGCAACCCACTTCCGGTCCATCAGCGAACCCGGATATGAGCGGTAACCGGCTTGGGATGATCGCTTGGATAATCCGCGAGCAAATCGATTTTGGCCTTGAATCCTTTGCCTTCGGGCGGTGTGACCCAAAGCAAGTAATCGCTCCCCGCCTTGACCGTCTCAAGACGCACGCCCAGAGAAGCCTCGGTGCAGGTGGCTCGGATGTCCTTCACCGAAAAGCCCTCGGTCACCTTGATGGCGATCCGCTTGGGTTGCAACGGCTCGGCCTCCGTCCACAGAAGGGAGGTTGGCTGGAGCTCCAACACGTTTTGGATCAACACCCGGAACCGAAGGGTGCTGATGGGGGCCTGGGGATCGTCGGTCTTGACTGTCACGGGGGCTTCCTTCAACCCGTGCCTACCAGTCGTGCTATAGGTGACCACCACCTCCCCTTTCTCCCCAGGGGCAATCAGCCGCTTCTCGGCGCTCGCGGCCGTACACCCGCAACTGGTCTTGAAACTCTCGATCTTAACCGGCACGGACCCCGTATTGGTAAAGGGGAAGTGGCCGACCGCTTTACCTTCTCCGGGAGCCGAGGAAACGAAGACGAACTCATTTTCCCAATGAAGCCCGGCGCAGGCGCTCGCGGCCACGGCCAAGCTGAGGATTGAGGACAAAAGCAGGGTACGCTCCGGAAACATCCCTCCAGCCTAGGAATGAAAGCCGGAGGCGAAAAGCCAAAAGCTCACGTGGCCCGGGCTTCGAGTCCGAGACGGCGGTTGGAAGGCGGGTCAGGCCAAGCGGGCGGTTGGGGCCCGTTGGGTCGGCTGGGAGCCGAGGTTGTTGCCGGGCCATGGTAGACTGACCGGACCGGATCGCCCGGGCCCATCAGCGCCCACGGATCCAGGACCGATTTCCTTCTTTTGCAACACCCCCGGCCACTGACACGGTGCTGCCATGGAACCGCACCGTTGCCTCAGACAGTACCGCTTGGTCCTTGGCCTTTTCATAACAGGACTCGTGCTCAGTGGGGTCACGGCTTTTCCTTTGCTCTCAGAGCTGCGGGTGCTCTGCTGGTCCTTGGGCGTAGGAGACGCGACCTCGCCTGCCGGGCATACCGGCCTCTCGCTTTGGATCCTCACCGTGCGCTGGGGGCTCGAAGCCGCCTATAGCCAATCCCCATGGCTGGCATACGGGACGGATTGGTTGGCGTTTGCCCACATAATCCTAGCGATCTTTTTCCTCGGCCCATTTGTAGATCCGGTGCGCAACCTCTGGGTCCTCTGGGCCGGCCTCATAGCTTGTGCGCTCATTATCCCACTGGCTCTCATCTGTGGACCCATCCGGGGCATCCCATTTCCATGGCGTCTGGTGGATTGCTCATTCGGGCTTTTCGGCGCCATACCGCTCGTCTACTGCCTACATCTCACCAAACGGCTTGCCAACGCCGGGCCGCCAGCCTGACACGCAGCACAAAAAACAAGGCGACTGAGGGAACCTTGGGCGCCCGAACCCAGGCAATTGTTTTTGGTCCCGCCGCAGTGATGCCGGACCGGCGGACCAAAAGTGTTCGGAGGGTTCGATTGTCCACGCCCTGCGAAACTCTAACCGGACGACGATTTCAACCGCCACGTTTTTTCTCCTCGAATCCCTGCGCTCGGACGCTAGTGTGCGCGGGTCCCACATGAACGGCTCCCGCCTACTCGCAGTTCTATTTTGCAGCCTTGGCCTGCTCCACGCCCAAGCCCAATCGGGGCCGAGCGCCCTGCCCCCGCCGCCTCCCCTGCCGATCCTTTATCCCGACGCACCGGAGCTCAAACTGCCTGCGGCCCCCGCACCTGCACACACCAATCCCGGGCCAAATCCGGAGCCGCCGGCTGCCGTCCCGACTCCCCAGGCCCCCCAGCTTCAGCCCCAAACCCAACCCCCCATACCCGTACCGGCACCCGCAGTCGCCCCTGAGCTACAACCCGTCGCCGCAGCTCCTGGTCCATGGAAAATCCTTTTCGATGGGAAAACCGTCAAAGGTCTGCGCGGGGTGCAGAAGAGCGATTTCTTGCGCAGCGGCTGGAAGATCGGCGATGGCGCCCTTTTCTTGACCAAAGAGATTAAACAATCGGGCAAACAGACCGGCGGCGACTTGATGACCACGGAATCCTACGACGATTTCGAGTTCAGCTTTGAGTGGAAACTGGAGATTTCGGGCGATTCCGGGATCATTTACCTGACTCGCAGCGGGACGGGGCAGAAGCCGTCGGGACACGAGTTCCAGATAGTGGACGACGTACGCAATCCGGACGGTCTCAAAGGCGGGCCGATCAAGCGCACGGGAGCGCTCTATGGCGTGCTGGAGGCGAACGAAAACAAGCATATCCGGGACGGAGACCTCTCCCACCGCGATTGGAACGAAGGTTCCATCAAGGTTCAAGGCAACCACGTCGAACACTGGATAAATAACGAAATGGTCTTGGAGTATGAACTCAACAGCCCGGCCTTGAAATCTGCCGCCTCCAAACATCATGCCCATGTCAGCTCCTCCTTCGGCACTAAATTCAAAACGCCCATTGTCATTCTAGACGAGGGCGAGGAAGTCGCTTACCGGAACCTGAAGATTCGCCAATTGCCCCCCAAACCCTGATATGATCTCCATTCTCCGCCCTCTGGTGGCAGGGCTCGCGCTGGTGGCGTGCTCGTTTGCCGCCGAACCCAATTCCTTGACCAAGGAAGAGACCGCAGGTGGCTGGAAACTGCTTTTCGATGGAAAGACGCCAACCGGCTGGCAATCCCTCAATGGAGGCGAGTTCCCGGCCAAAGGCTGGACGGTCCAAGAGGGCACACTCCACCACTCCCAGGCTGGCGGGGGCGGAGATATTATTTCTACCGCACAGTTCACGAGCTTCGAGCTGATCTGGGATTGGAAGATCAGTCATGCCGGCAACAGCGGGGTGAAATATAATCTGCCCAACCCTGCCAGGAATGTGGGATTCGAGTACCAAATCCTGGATGACGCCAACCATCCCGACGGGATCCGGGGAGGCGCGCTCCATCAAACGGCCGGGCTCTACGATCTGATCCCGCCGGCCGCCGACAAGAAGGTCAATCCGGTTGGCGAGTGGAATACGAGCCGGCTTCTTGTGGACGGCAATCACGTCGAGCACTGGGTCAACGGCGTAAAGACGGTGAGTTTCGATATCGGCGGCCCGGAGATTTTGGCGGCTATCGCGAAAAGCAAGTACAAGGCCGTGCCCGGGTTCGGGGCCAAAATCAAGTCACCCATCCTCTTGCAGGATCACGGGGACGAAGTCAGCTTTCGCAACCTCAAGGTGCGGGAGTTGCCGACGCCCTAGAATGCGGTTCGGGGGCTGGATTGAGGGTTTGCTGGGGGCTCTGAGCTTTCTCTGCGCGGCTCAGGGGTCGTGCGAAAACCCTTCAGTGCCTGCGGCTTTGGGCGAACTCGGCGACCATGCGCTCGCTACCAGCCCGGAACGGACTGTCGCCTGCCTCTCCAGCGGCTGGCTGGTTTATTCCACGGACGGCAAACGCTTTGTAACCGGCGAGCACCTGCCAATCCCAGGCACTCTGAAGTGCTTGAAAGGCGCCTTTGGCGACGGGGAAGCCGGCCCCCGGTTCGTTTTTATTGGCCATGCTGAGCCCGGCCAGGAGATGCCCAAGCTTTTCTGGCGGGCTTGCACGGTGGACGGGATCCGGTGGGCCGCCACGGAAGGCAATGCCGCCGAAGCCCGCGATATCGCATACGGGGCCGGGCACTGGGTGGTGGCCGGGCCAAGAGGCTTGATCGAAAGCTCTCATGATGGCCATTCGTGGGTGCGCCACCGCACGGCGGAGGATGCTGATTTCAGCCGCATCACATGGGACGGCAACCGGTTCACGGCGTTGGCTGTCACGAGCGTGTGGACCTCTCCAGACGGCCTGCACTGGTCCAAGTAGGGGGGCAGAGCCCCCGCGCCCCGCGCCCCGCGCCCCGCGCCC
>JAYVTN010000363.1:0-11332 GCA_043788785.1 Spartobacteria bacterium
CTGCGGACTGACGAAAAGTCTGCATCCCGATCGGCAACAGACCGAAGATGGCCACGAATGCAAAAGCAATGATCCCGAGACTCAGGACCACTTCCACCAAACTGAAGCCACCTGTTTGGGGGTGCTTGCGTGCCGACACAGGCGATGCTACTAGCCCTTTTTAGGGTTAGGTTTGCGGCCTCCCTCTGATGATGGAGGTCGAGTCCGCAGCCAAAGTGAGTTGGCTCGCCCAAGCCGACACTCCATCGGCCGAGCATGGCGGAAAACCAAGATTGAAGTATAAAGCATGAGGGGATGGGCTGCGTGGCAGTTCCCGGCAGTGTGCTTCTGTACGCACCCGTTCCAAGTTCATCCTTGCGCCAAGCGCCATGGTCACCCCTTCATTCCCCATACTTCCCAGTCCAAACTTGCGCCAAGGCGGACTCACCCGCGACGACGCCATTACCGCCCTCTCCGAAACGAGCGTGGAGTGGGACGTTCTAGTCCTCGGGGGCGGCGCCACGGGCTTGGGTTGCGCCTTGGAAGCGGCTACCCGCGGCTACCGGACCCTTCTGGTGGAGCGCGGCGATTTTGCACAAGGCACCTCCAGCCGTTCCACGAAACTGGTCCATGGCGGCGTGCGTTATCTCAAACAGGGCAACATCGGGTTGGTACGCCGTGCGCTGTATGAACGCGGCCTATTGCTCGAACACGCACCGCATCTGGCCCACCCGCTTCGCTTCATCATCCCCGCCTATGACTGGTGGGCGGTTCCGTTCTATCGAATGGGGCTCGCGGCCTATGATCGCTTGGCAGGTGCGCGCTCCTTGGGACGCTCACGGATGCTCGGCCCCCAACAGGTCGCCCGCGAACTGCCCAATGTCGAGAGACACGGCCTCTTGGGTGGCGTCCTCTATTACGATGCCCAGTTTGATGATGCGCGCCTGGCCATCACCCTGCTGCGCAGCTTGACCGACCATGGCGGGTTGGCGGCTAACTACGCGGAGGTTGTTGGCTTGTCCCTTAGCGGCTCTCAGATCCATGGCGCCCGAATCCGCGATACAGAGAGCGGCCGTGAATATCCGGTCAACGCCCGTGTGGTCATTAACGCAACTGGCGTCTTTGTCGATGAAGTCCGCGCAATGGATGGCGTGCCGGCTCCTAAAATTTTGACCGTCGCACAAGGCTCCCATTTGGTTTTACCCCGCGAGTTTCTTCCCGGTCAGGCAGCGCTCATGGTTCCAAAAACGTCTGACGGCCGGGTCCTCTTTGCGATTCCCTGGCACGATCGGGTCGTGATCGGAACGACCGATTTCCAGGTCCCCTCGCCCGTAGCCGAGCCACGCATCCAGAGGCATGAGGTGGACTATCTCCTCTCGGAAGCTGCCCGGTATTTGGAACGCGATCCCGCCCCCGAGGATGTACTAGCAACCTTTACGGGACTGCGTCCACTGGTGCGAGCCAGCCCGAAGCGGGCCTCCTCGGCGATCTCCCGGGACCACACCGTCCTGATAGCGCCCAGCGGACTGGTAACCATCACCGGTGGGAAATGGACGACCTATCGGCACATGGGAGAGGACGCAATCAATCACGCCGCCCGCGTGGCGGGTTTGCCACTGCGCCCGTCGCGCACGGCATCCCTTGCTTTGCATGGGGCCAGCGCAGATCCTGCCATCTTGGATGCGCCGGAACATTTGGCAGCCTATGGAAGCGAGCGCCCGGCGCTTGAGGCGATGGCCGACGAGGTGCCAGAGGGACGCGCTCTGATCCATCCGCGTCTGCCGTATTGGCGAGCCGAAGTCATTTGGGCCGTCCGTCACGAAATGGCACGCACGGTCGAAGACGTGCTCGCCCGACGAACCCGTTCGCTGCTTTTGGATTCCGAAGCGGCTGCAGAAGCCGCTCTGTCCGTGAGTCAAATTTTAGCCAGCGAGCTAGGGCGCACCCAGGCATGGGCCCACGAGCAGTGCAGCCAATTCCAAGCGCTCTCGATGAGTTACCGGCTTCCGTCCGCTTAAAAGCCGGGAGGTGGCAGCGATTGTGTCGGACACAAAGGGGCTAAAGGGGCTAAAGGGGCTAAAGGGGCTTGGAGGGGCTTGGAGGGCCAATAGGGGTTTAAGCCCGTTTTCGCCGTTCATGGGCTGGAAGCCCATGCCACATCTGAGACCGCGCTCAGGCCGATCACTGCCAACCACCGCTGCTGCGATTACCGATGGCTGTTGTGTAAGGGTATTGGGGCGCGGAGCGTCCCGCTCGCGGGTGCTGCCGGTTCCCGGAAGAAGTCGATAGGCCGAGGGGTGCGGTCCGTCCGACGTCAGGTTTCCGGGCGGGGGGGGAGAATGGCACTCGCGGGCGGGATCCCCGCTCCACAGTCCCGGGCTCCGGCCTTGACTGTCCAACTCCAATCATCTCCTTTGCGCAGGAATGCGCACCCTTGCCCTCCTCCTGCCCGTCTGCCTATCCGCGGTAATCCCACTCAACGCAAAGTCCCCGGACGGAAAATCCAAGCTGGTCCTCATCGCGGGCAAACCTTCCCACGGCCCCAGGATGCACGAATTCAACGCGGGTTCGGACTTGTTAGCCAAGTGCTTGGCGCAGGGTATGCCGGACCTCCACGTGGAAGTGGTCCATAATGGGTGGCCTACCGATGAAAGCGTATTCGAAGGGGCTGACGCCATGGTGTTTTATATGGACGGTGGTCCCGGGCACGAGATCGTCAAAGGCGATGGCTCACGCAAACTCAAAATCGATGCCTTAGCCCGGAAAGGTGTGGGCATCGGCTGCATGCATTACGGCGTGGAGGTCGAGGCGGAAAAGGCCGGCGCAGAATTCAAGCGCTGGATTGGCGGCTTTTACGAAAACGCCTTCTCCTGCAATCCCATGTGGGAACCCAATTTCCTCAAATTCCCAGTTCATCCGATTACCCGGGGAGTGACCCCGTTCCAAATTAAAGATGAATGGTATATGAACATCCGGTTCGCCTCGGAGTTCGATGCGGAAAAGGAACGCACCACCGATGGCACGAAGTTCACCCCCATCTTGGTGGCACCGCCCAGTGACGCGGTTCGCAACGGACCCTATGTGTACCCCGAAGGGCCCTACCCGCATATCGTGGCAAATTCAGGCCGCAGCGAAGCGATGATGTGGGCCATCGAACGCCCTGACGGCGGACGCGGGTTCGGCTTTACCGGCGGCCATTACCATGACAACTGGGGCAATGAAAGTTTCCGCAAAACCGTCCTGAATGCGTTGGTATGGCTTGCCAAAATGGAAGTGCCAAAAGAAGGCGTTGCCAGCGCCCTGACGTCGGCGGATCTTGACGCGAATCTCGATCCCAAAGGGCCCAAGAAGTAAGCGGCGCAGGCCTTTCCACCAAAATTGACGGCGGAAGGGCGAATGTCGGGAGGAAATCTGCGGGGAGCCAAGTCACCCTTCATACTTCCCACTTCAAACATCATCCTTCGTTTTTCTGGCTGGCTTCCCTGGGGCATCGCTTGTATCAATTCCCGTAATGACCCCGAAATGCGGTTGCGGCGGATTTAGAAGTTTTTGTCCCGGACAGTCCTACGATCTTTGCCTACCTCGGGAGGAGGGATGGCGGCTTGCCATCGCAGGAACAGCGACTTGTGCCGGAGGCATTTTCTAGCCCCACCCCTGCGAGGAGATCAGGGCGCGGAACTCGGGCGATTTCCGGGGACCGGACCTTTAAAAGACATCATCATGCAGCCACGCACTACCCGACTACTCCTGCTCCTGTGCAGCCTATGCACCCTTGGAATCCCTGCTTGGGGAGGACCTGGAGCCGCCATCGCCATTGTCTACGACACTTCCGGAAGCATGGGCCAAAGGCCCGCAGGCGGGCAAAAGGCCAAATACCTGATCGCCAGTGAAGCCTTGAAAGGGATCATGGAAAAGATCGATGCATTTGCCAAAGCCGGCAACACGGTGCAGGCAGGCATTTTCACCTTTCCTAATGGGTCGAGCAAGGGATTGGCCGTGCCCTTTGGGCCTTGGAATCCGGTTGCCTTCAACACGTGGCTCAGTGGATTTGACCGCCCCTCAGGCGGCACTCCCATCGGCGACGCCGTCCTAACAGCCTCCCGTGCGGTGGTGGACTCGGGGTTGGCCAAGAAGCATGTCGTCGTGCTCACAGACGGCGAGAACACCGAAGGCCTCTCCATCGATGAAGGGCTGCGGCGCGGCCAGGAATACTCCAAAAAGCAGGGCGCCGGAGCCCTCAGCTTCTATTTCGTGGCTTTCGACAGCAGCGCCGCCCAGTTCAAAGCGGCCAAATCCAACGGGGCCCTCGTGCTCTCTGCCAGTAACGCGCAGGAACTTGATCGAGGGCTCACGAGTATTTTCACCACGAAGATCCTTCTCGAAGAAGAGGAAAAATAACCCGCCACCTAAGCTATCCCACACAAGACACGACCATGTTCCTACTCTCACCTCTCAAGCGACTCTTGATCGCCATTGGCTTCTGGGCCGATGCCGCAACACACACCGAAGCAATCGACGAAGCCAATATCCAGGCGGACATACAAAAGCAGGGAGAAAATGCGTTGCGCGCCAACAAGGACAACGGCGGGCTCCAGACCACCATCATTCTCCTCAAGCAGCAGATCCGCGCTTGCGAGATCAGCGTGCAGACCCTTACCCAGCAGCTTAAGGAAGCCGCCGCTGCCGATGACGAAGTGCGCGGGGCTGACCTTGCCGAACGACTGGAACTGGCCGAGAGCGACTTCCAATCCAACAAGGAGCAGCTAGCGACCTTGGAATCCTTGTACCAACAAAACCTGGATCTGATCGCCAACAGTCTGCGGGAGACCGAACGCTTGCAGGCCGAGTTCAAACTGCTCCAGGCCAAAACCAAGAACAGCAAACTCCTCAAGCAACGGGCCGAGCAGATCCAGAACTCCATCGTCCAACTCCGGCAGATGAACGAGACCGGCCAAGCCATGGAGCGGATGCGCGAACGGGCCGCTTCCGGCCAAGGCCAATTTACGGCCACGATGGATCTGGCCAAGAAAGTGGGTTCCAGTATTGCCCAAACCCAACAGGAGAAGACGGCCCGCGGTCGCGCCCTGTTTGCCCAGTTCAAGGCCAAGGGGACGCTGACCAATCCTGAGGCAGCACCCGCGACTACGGAGAGCGAACCCAAACCCGCGGAGCGCCAGAAGATTTCCGAGGGATAAACCCCGGAACCGAGCCGCAGCACAGAGCGCAGGAACACACCCCATTATTATGACAACAAAAGGCAAACTAGCGTTAACCATCCTCATCCTTGCCCTCGTGGGCACCGGGATCTGGCGTTGGAGCGATAAGATCGCACCGGCGGCCCCCGGCGCAAACCTCTCCTCTCTTGGGCTGAGCGAAACTGAAAAGAAGGGCGTGGTGGAGAAGAAGATCGCCGACATCCAGGCCATCACCAGCAAACTGCTGGCTGCCGACAAGAATGTCGAAGTCATCGGCAAGAGCGCCATCCCTCCGGTTCAAGGAACCAGCAACTACAAGCTGGAAACCAAAAACGGCAAGCCGGTGGTGTTGTTTCCCATCAACGTCTGGCCAGGCTGGGCCCCCATCATTACCGCCAACGGCGGGATGGAGCCCAATGATAACAGCATCTTCGCCAAATACGGCTTCTATGTGAAACTCACGATCATCGACGACCCGATCAAGAACCGCGACCTCTATGCCAGCGGCCAATCGCCGATCATGTGGGCCACCCTGGACATGATGGCCCTGTTCGCTCCGGAGCTCAGCAAGGATTCACGCACGATTCCCAACATTCCCATGCAGATCGACTATTCTGCCGGGGGCGATGGCGTGGTCGCCCGCAACGGAATCAAGAATATCAATGATTTGCGGGCCGTGAACGGGATCCGCAAGAAAGTCGTGGTCGCACAAAACTCTCCGAGCCATTTCTTCATCATGTCGATGCTCTTGGATGCGAAAATCGACCCGGCCGACGTGGATTTCAAATGGAGCGCGGACGCACCGGCGGCCGCCAAGCTTTTCGTCCAAGACAAGAGTTTGGATGCGTTTGTAGGCTTTTCCCCAGACATCTACACGGTTTCGGACATGGACCATAACACGAAGCTGATCGTGAGCACACAGAGCGCTAACCGCCGCATCGCGGACATCTTCGTGGTCCGCAACGACTTCGTCAAAGATCACCCAAGCATTGTGGAAGGTCTCGTGCGGGGCATCCTCGAAGGCGCGGAGGTCGTGCGCAAGGATCCCCTCAACGCTGCGGCGCTTCTCTCCAAAGCCTATGGAATTCCCATCGATGACTGCAAAAACATGATCGGCAAGGATGGCGGAATCGCCAGCGGAGATGCCCATCTGACCAACTACCGTGAGAACGAGAATTTCTTCTTCGATCCGATGAACCCGGCGAACTTCGAGTTCGTGTACAACCAGGCAGCAGCGATCTACCAGTCCCTGGGGGCCATCAGTAAGATAGTGCCCTCGAGCCAAATCAAATACACGAACGCCCTGACGGCTTTGAAGACGGAGTTCAAAGACTCCAAAGACCTCTCCCAACCGATGTTCAAGCCCGGGATGAGCTTTACGCATGCGGAGGCACCCACCACGCAAATCCTCACCCGCTCGGTGGTGCTCACCTTCAAGCCGAACACCGGGGTTCTTGATCCAGCCTACGATCCGAACATCCCCACCCTCATCGATGAGATCGGCAAACTGGCTGGCGGCTTCGGCAACGCGTACATTGTGATCGAGGGCAACTCGGACGCGAGCCGCAAAGGCTTGGTGCCCGATGACATGGTGCGCCAACTCTCGTATGAGAGGGCCGAGGGCGTTAAGAAAGCGCTTCTGGCGAAGTTCAAGTTCGACCCCAACAAGTTCAAGCTCGTAGGGAACGGATGGAACAACCCGGTCGCGGGCGCCACCGATCCTTCCAATGCGGAGCACAACAAGCTCAATCGGCGGGTCGAGGTGAAAGTTTACCCGCTGGAAGGCGACGACTCGGCAGCCGCAGCTGAATAAACGGCTCGCTTGCAACCAACCCTTTGCACAGGAACTCCCGGTGCAAGGGGGCCCGTTAACCCAGCACCGACCCTCCTTTGCTGTCTTTTCCCTGACCCATGATTGGATTCTACACGTTCGCATTTCTCTTTGCCGCCATCATCGTGGCGATCGGGAAATTCTCCAAGATGCCTGTGCGGAAGGAGACCAGCTGGGAGGTCAGCACCCTGCTAACGCTCAGCTTCATCGTGCTTGTCATGGGCGGATGGATCGCGGCCACCTCCGGCCCGACCATCGAGTCGCGCCTGCTCTCGCCCATCATCCTGCCAAGCCCCATGGAGGTTCTCCGATCGTTCCCTGTCCTTCATAATCAACAGGCCCTTGTCCGAAGCGTCCTTATCTCCTTTGGACGTATCACCAGCGGATTTGCCCTCGCTGCTATTGTCGCAATTCCCTTGGGCATCCAGATGGCAAGCTTTTCCAAAGTCACTGCCTTCTTCCGCCCACTGGCATTGATCGGCGGATACGTTCCCATTGTGGTCTTCATTCCCCTTTCCCTGGCGTGGTTCGGAATCGGGGAATCCCAGAAGGTGGGGTTCCTTTTCATTGGATGTTTTGTGGTCCTCCTGCCCGCGGTGATCCGGGCCATCGAGCAGGTCCCGGCCGATTACCTCAACTTGGCGGCCACCAAAGGGGCTTCCGAATGGCAACTGGTTTCCAACGTCATGCTACCGGTTGCCGCGCCCGCGATCTGGAACGCGTTGCGCACGGTTTATGGAGTCGGTTGGGGCTGGATCATCCTTGCCGAAATCGTCAACGGCGACCGGGGCATGGGCTATCTTATCAGTATCTCCGAGCGTCGGGGCCAGACAGCGTCCACCTACGCCGTCATCGTGGTGATCTGCGTGATCGCCGTGGGTTGCGATCAAATCTGGCGCAGGGTCGGACACCAACTGTTTCCTTACATGAAGAAGGATTGATCCATGGAACCTTCACATTCCTCTCCTGCCACCTCCAAAGACTCTCCGGCTCCGCCCCCGGCGGAGAACCCGGCAGCAGCAACCCCCACGCCCACGGAAACAACCGGGGACGCCCCTCGTCCCCATGTGGTGGAATTCCAAGATGTTTCCAAGAGCTTCGGCGACAAGCTGATCCTCGATAAGATCTCCTTCAAGGTTCCCGACATCAAGGATAGTGGGGAACTGGTGGCTATTGTGGGCACCTCCGGCTGTGGCAAGTCCACCCTGGCTAAACTCATTGCGGGCATCTCCCCACACTTCCCGCAGACGCATGGCACCATGCTCACCTTCGGGCAGCCCATTACCGGCCCCAGTATCGATTGCGGCGTCGTCGACCAGAAGTATTCGCTGCTCCCCCATTTGACGGTAATCGACAATATAGCCTTTGGTCTGCGCCTGGCCGGGGTCAACAAGAAGGACCGGCGCGACCAGGCTCGTGAGTGGATTAACAAGATCCGACTGGAGGGCTCCGAGGCCAAGTACCCTCACGAACTCTCGGGCGGCATGCAACAGCGGGTCGCCATCGCATCCACCTTGATCCTCAAGCCCCGGATTATCCTCATGGACGAGCCTTTCGGGGCTTTGGACCCGAAGATCCGCGTCCAGATGCAGGATCTGCTCATCGAACTCTGGGAAGCCCAGGAATCCACCATCTTCTTCATCACCCATTCCGCCGAAGAAGCGGTCTACTTGGGCGACCGGGTGTTTCGTATGAGCGCCAACCCGGGTCGGATCGTGGAAACCCTCGATTTCGGACGGCCCGAGAAAAACCTGGCCGAAATGCGCAAGGACAAGAATTTCAAGGAGCGGGTAGAATATCTGCTGCTCAAGCTCGAAGACCGGGCATCGAGTACGAAATAGCCATGAATCAGCTCAACTACTTCAAGGAATACCTTCGAAGCCAGGAACATCTCTGGGTCGCAGTGGGAACCCTTGGCGGTGGTTTGGCTGTGGGCAATATCCCAGGACTTCTCGTCGGCTTGGGCGCATACGCGATTGCGGCTGTTTTTGTACCAGACTCCCCTTTCTTCAAAAGGAAGGTGGACAATAAGAGCGAGGAACTAGTCCGGGGAGTCGAAAGCGCCCAAACAGAGGCGTTCCGGCAGAAGCGCGACGCCATGCGATATGCGCTCAAGGCTACCAACCAAAGCCGCTACAATGAATTGGCGGCCGTTTGCTTGGAGATCGAGGCGGGGGGCGCCGGCAATGATGAGCTCTTTAGTAAACTCGATGACCTGATGTGGACTTTCCTCAAACTTCTGGCCATGGAGGAAGCCATCGAGAGATTCCTGGAGGAAAGCCGGGACGAGGACATCGATGGCTTGGTTCTCAACGCGGAGAACGAACTGGCGAGCCTTGGCAATCAGACGCCCGCTCCGGGCAGCGCCCGGGAAAAACTTCTGAGCTCGCGCACGCAGGTGGTCGAGGTGCTCCATAAGCGTAAGGATGCGATTGTGGCTGCCGAGGAAAATCTCGGGCTAATCCACAGCGAGCAGGAGCGCTTGGGCCATCAAATCCGGCTTTTGCGTGCGGAGTCGATAGCCACCACCAAAAGCGATGTGCTCACGGCAAAGATCAACGCCAGTGTCGCCAATCTCCAGGATACCAATGCCTTGCTCAACCAGATGAATTCGTATCAGGAACTCGCCACCGACATGCCTGAGGCCGGTGGCCGCGTGGGCTATGGCGAGGTCAATCCCCCGCAGCCGGCCCGCCGGGTTCGCGAAGGCACCTCCAACCAGAACCCGTGAACACTCCCGCTTCCCAAGAAAAACCGAATTGGCCCAAGTGGGCTCGCGAGCTCGCCCTGGTCTGGAATGCACGCGGACACAGCTTGTTCGTGCTCCACGGCAATGTGTTCGACCTTTATCCCATGGGTGAGGCAAAAGGGTACGGAAGTCTCAAGGCCATTCTCGCCAACCGGATTTTCCCCCAACGTCGGATGCTCATGTTCTATGACATCGCGGACGGCCTAACCTTCGGCACCAGGGACATGCAGGTCAGGTTCCTGGAATGGCTGGATCTCTATTACTCCACCTGTTCGCCTCAAACCCGCTCACGTTTCGGAGCCGAACCCCCAAGGGAGTTCCGCGACCTAATGCCCATTTTGCGGAATTTCATTATCCAGACACGGGACGAGCCTCGCCAGGACGGACGCCAAGGGATCACCCTCCTCATTGATTATCCGGAGAAAATTGTCCCGAACACCACCGATGCCGCCGCCTCCGGGGACGAGCGACTCGCCGAAGTAGCCCTTCTGAAATTCGCGAGCACCAACCGCGGCAAGGATGTCGGTATTTTCCTGGTCACAGAATCCATCCTGGACCTCAGCGATGCGATCGGACGCAGCCCGTATGTCGCCCAAACACGGATTGACCTCCCCGAACTGGATGAACGCGCCGCCTTTCTCCAGGATCCTTCGGTCGCTGCATACCTCACCAATGCTGGTGCCGACGCCCTTGCGCCTACCGAGATCGCCCGGCGTACAGCGGGCCTCACGCTCGGACGCATCGAGAATCTTCTCGCACACTGTGTGGAAAGCGGGGCTCCGGTCAGCGGCCCCGCGATCGCCCGGGGGAAAAAGAAACTCATTGAAGAATATTGCCAGGGCTTAATCACCTTCAAAGAGCCCTCCGCATCCAAGAAACTGGAGAATGTCGCCAACCATACGACGGCCAAAGCCAAGCTCACCGAGATCGCGTGGTTGATCTCCAACGGCAAGAACGAGGTCTTGGAGCGCGGGATCCTGGTTCCCGGCCGAATCGGGGTCGGCAAAACCTATTTGATCGATTGTTTCGCCAGTGAGTGCGGATTGCCCGTGGTCGAACTGGGGAACTTCCGCTCCAAGTGGGTTGGGGATACGGAAAAACAGCTTTCCAAGGTTCTCATCACCATCCGCGCTTTGGGGCCCGTGGTGGTCACCGTGGACGAAGCGGATGCCGTCTTCGGTGGAGGCCGGGAAGGCGGAAGCGAGGACGGCGGCGTCTCCTCGCGCGTGTTTGCAGCCTTGGCCGCACACATCGGAGACGCCGAACTGCGAGGGCGCGAAATCTGGATTGCCATGACCTCGCGTCCAGACCTTCTGGCCATCGACATGAAGCGCCAAGGCCGCTTCGGGCTATGCATTCCCCTCTTTCCCACTCAAAACCCTCAAGAGGTGCTCACGCTTTTTAGAACTGTTGCCCGCACCAAAGGCCTTGCCCTTAGCCCTGCTGAGGAAGCCACTATCACTAGTTTGCTAGGCGACAAGGCTCTGACGGGGAGCGACGCAGACGCGATCCTCACACGCGCCCAGGAACGGGCCGTCCTTGAACAACGAGCCGCCGTTCCCCAAGACGTGGCGATCG
>JAYVTN010000364.1:0-2150 GCA_043788785.1 Spartobacteria bacterium
CGACTAGCTTCTGCATCTCGCGCTCGACCCACCGATGGGTAGCCTGGCGGCCGCACTGCGGGCAGGCTTTGTGATTACAGGAATGGTAGGCGTAGTGGACCCGGCTCCGGGACTGCGGGGTTGGAACGCCTCCGAGCCGCGCACGTGGCTGTCGTGGGCGTTGGCGGCGTGGGCTCGTCGGTGGTCGAAGCATTGGCGCGTTCGGGCGTAGGTGCCATCACCATGATCGACATGGATGACGGTTGCGGTCACGTGTTGGAGAACGCCGGCGCGCCGGAGGTCGAAGACCTCCGGACCCCGTCGACAATCATCGCACCTGCTTTGGAGAAGCTCGCCGGGCAGGACGGTAGGCAACGGAAGCCGCGCTTCAAGGTGGTCATCGCACCATAACGGGGTTTCGGGATTGGTCTGTCTTGGAACGATGTTGGAAGACGCCGCAGTGTTATCCGCAGATTGCGCAGATGACACAGATGTCGTCGGGGATGTGCGGCTGTTCTTCCGATCCAATCCGATTCGATTCGAAGGACCATAAACTATTCTATGAAACGCACTGCATCCGCCGTCTGGAACGGCGATCTTAAACAAGGCACCGGGAGTCTCTCAACGCAGGGTGGCGTTTTGGACCGCACCCCGTACTCATTTGGGGCCCGCTTCGAACAAGGGGCGGGCACAAATCCCGAAGAGCTCATCGCTGGTGGCAACGCTCAGTTTTGAACAAGTCGAAGGCACATGGACGATCACAACCATCCATTTGGAGTTGAGCGGCCGGGTGCCAGGGATCGATCCTGCCCGGTTCCGGGAGATCGCCAACGAGGCTAAGGAGAAATGCCCCGTCTCGCGGGTGTTGAAGGCCGACCTCGGCCTGACAGCGAATTTGTCAGGGGCTTGAAGAAAAAGCTGAAAGCTGAAAGCTAAAAGCTAAAAGCTAAAAGCTAAAAGCTAAAAGCGGAAACGCCGCCTTTAGGTCCGGCTGTCAAGGGGCTAATTGCGGTCCAAGAAAAAGTGCCTGTAGTTGGATTGGACCAAATCTTGGAGGTTTGGGAGCGAGAGGGTACGAATATCTGCCAGGCCCTCGTAGGCCGCGAGCAAGTTGGAAGGATCGTTGAGAGGCGTGCCCGGGTCATCGAGGGCGGTCAGCGGGAATCGGTTCAAGGCCTCGGGAGGTGCCATATCCGGCGCATCGGTCTCGATCAAGAGGCGTTCGGCGGGGATGGCCGCGAAAACAACGCGCTGTGCACTTTTGCGGGCATGCAGGAAATACGGGGAGAAGGAAAAATAGGCGCCGAGATCGACCAAAGGGGCGAGCATTTCAATCGGACCGCCGTAGGCGTGCAGGAGAAAGCCCCGTTTGGGTAAGGGGCTGGTGCGCAGGATGTCTTGGAGAGCGCCCCAGGCTTTGAGGCAATGGATAGAGACGGGCAGGTCGCGTTCGGCGGCGATGAGGAGTTGAGCGAGAAAGACCTCGGCTTGGGTGGGAAGATGGTGAGGTTGGATCCAGCGGTCCAGACCGATCTCGCCCACTGCGGCCCGCGGGTGGGAATCCAAGTGGCCGACTAGTTGGCTTAGCCAATCCCCTGAGCGGGTATGGACGTGCCAAGGATGCAGGCCGAAGGAGGGGACGATCCAGGGATGCCGGGCCGCCAAGGCAGCGACTTGGGGCCAGTCGGCCTGGCAGGTCCCGTTGACGACAGCGCCCCGTAATGGCAGCTGGTCAAGGCGTTGGAGGATGGAATCGAGGAAGGGCGCCAGTCGGGTGTCGTGGAGGTGATTGTGCGCGTCGTAAAAGCTCATCCTCCCCCCTACATAACAACATTTTGAACCTGTGGCACCCCATCCTCTGCGGCTCTGCTCCTCTGACCCGGGAATTGAACCGTAACGTGCAAAACAGAGGGGTGCAATTCTGCCGCGCGAACCCGAAGGGTTCCCAGAAAGTAGCCGGGGCGTGGAGCGCAGCGACACCCCCGGATGGCTATCAATGACTCGCCCTTAAGCCTAAGACTTCAACTGCCGGATTTAGGATAATGGATGAAGGGGTGACTGGCGCAGTCACTCTGGGGTTGCGCTTTCGCCTATCTGTAGCATCTGCCTGTCATCTGTGGATAAGAGTGGCCGCTCATGGCTCGGGAGAGTTGGCGGCGAAATTGCGGATG
>JAYVTN010000365.1:0-5749 GCA_043788785.1 Spartobacteria bacterium
GATCGAGCAATCCACGGTCGCTGAGCAACTGGGTGAGCGTGATGAAATCAATGGGCTTATTGGCATCCCATAGTTCCATGAGCACGGTATAGATCGTGCCGTGGGCCGGGAGATGGTAATGCTCCGCTTTGACCAGGTTCTCGGCGCAAAGCCCGCCTACATTCCGGGCGTCGAGCAGGAATGCCGAGAGGACCCCGCGTTCGGCGTCCGGCGCCTGCGGGAGCAACCGGTGGATATCCGGCAGGTACGAGACCTTCCCATGAAGGTCCCCGGAAAATTTGTCGCCTGATTTTCTGCCGGGCTTTCCCGCGAATCTACTGGAGGCCTCGGTGGACATAAGGGCAAAAAAAACCCCGGCTACGAACGCTCCTGGTTAGGAGCTACCCGTAGCCGGGGAAAATTGTTACTTGGAATGCTTGGCCTTGACCTTGGCTTTGAAGCCCTTGTCATCAGCCTTGGAATCGTCAGCTGCGGAAGCGGCATCCGCAGAGCCCTTGGCCTTGACGGTGATGACCAGCTTGGCGGTGACATCCGAGTGAAGCTTGATGGTCACTTCGTGCTCGCCGCTTTCCTTGATCGGCTTCTCCAGATGGATGCGGTGACGGTCGAGATCGCCTTTGGCGCCCAGTTCCTTCTTGAGGCGCTCAGCGATGTCGCTGGCTGTGATCGAACCGAATGCCTTGCCGGTTTCACCCGTCTCCAAGTCGAAGCTGAGCTTGAGCTTGTTGATCCGGCGGGCGAGTTCATCGGCCTCGTTGAGCTCTTGGGCTTCACGTTCTGCGCGCTTGGTCTTCAATGCGCTGATGCGCTTGAGGGCGATTGGCGTGATTTCCAGGGCCTTGCCACGGGGTACCAGGAAATTGCGGGCGTAGCCACGCTTGACTCGCACGACGTCGGCTTCGGCACCCAAATGGGCGATCTTTTCGGTGAGGATGATTTCAGTCGTGGGCATGGCAATAGCGGTGAAAATGGAGATGACTCCCGGTATATCGGGGCAACGAGAAAAGCCCACATCGGGGCCCATGTCAATGGACGAATCGGGAAAAACGCCACGGCAGCCGGGGGGCGAGATGTGGCATGGGCTTCCAGCCCATGGTCGGCCGACAGCAGAGGCAAACGTTTCGAGACACGACCGGATCTTACAGCGGGGAGCCGAGATGAGCCGACCGGGAGGCAAGTTTAGCAGCCTGGAAGGGGAGTTAAGAGGAAGACGGAAGCTCAGCTTGCTCGCAGCAAGGCGGCGCTGGAGCGGAAGACTAAGGAAATTGATTTAGAGCTCCGCCGGTGATCAATCAGCTTAGGGCTCTCCGTCTTAATGCCTCTACAGCGATGACCTTAGCGTTTGCCATGGCTTGTCTGTACTCATACTTCAGCCTTCATCGTTCGCGCGTTGAGTAGCCCGCGCCAAGCTCGCGGACGAGTGAATCTCCACCCCTTCGAACGTCTGGCCATAGAGCGCGCCGAAATGCGCTTTGTCGCCTGTGAGCAGGACTTGGCACCGGCGCTGGATGGCCGCAACCCGAGGCAGTTCGCGGAGCGTAGGGCGAGTTTAGCCGACCCGGAGATCACAGATCAACTTCCAAGGCCATTGCGAGTAAGCGCACGGCCGAACATCTTCTCAAAAAAGGGCATCCCGTAGGGCAGGATGGAGATGGCGCGTCCCTTGACCGCATGGCACGGACGTGGCATTTTCGTGACATGGCCAAAACAGCAATACTTCGCGCCCGCGTTGATTCGAAGAAAGTGAGCGCCGCCGAGCGTATTTTTTCGAAGCTGGGGATCTCTGTGGGCGACGCGATCAACCTCTTTTTGGGTCAAGTCTGCATCCAGAAGGGCATCCCGTTCCCATTGACCACCCGTCAGCATCTCGACCTGAGCAACGCGACTCTCGAAGAAATCGAGGCGCGCTATGCCGAACGCACACCCAAGGCCGAAACCGCTACCGCCCTCAGCGAACGACCCGTCCGACGGTTCAAATCTGCGTCGAGCGCGCTTCGCTCGCTTGGAAGTTGATGCGCGAGGTTTCCCTCACCAGCCAGTTCAAGCGGGACTACAAGAAGCGTTCCCACGAAATAACATTCGTCGCTCTCGTTGAACAGATTGTCGATCTTTTGGCGGCCGGAAAGCCGCTGGAGGCTAGGCTTCGCGATCATCCCCTCAAAGGCGGATATACTGGCTGCCGCGAGTGCCACATAAAGCCTGATCTGCTTTTGATATACGTCCAGACCACTGAGGAGTTGCGCCTAGTTCGTCTGGGCAGCCACAGCGAGTTGTTCGCGTGATAGGCCGATGCGTCTCATCTGAGGAATCCGCGCGATCTGCCGGAATGGAGCGGGATTAGTCAATTGGAGTAAACAGGTGGGAAAGGGTCTCTGGATCGATCCGCAGGCTGGTGGTTTCCTCGGAGAGCAGCGCGCTGACCAGTGCTGATTTGTGTCGCTGCAATTCCAGAATGCGATCCTCGATGCTGCCACGACAAACCAGTTTGTGCACAAACACGGGCTTGTCCTGTCCAATGCGGTGAGCGCGATCGGTCGCCTGGTTCTCGGCGGCGGGATTCCACCATGGATCGTAGTGAATGACGGTGTCCGCGGCCGTAAGGTTCAGTCCTGTGCCGCCCGCTTTGAGCGATATCAGGAATATGGGCACCGTGCCCGACTGAAACTCGGCGACCAGACTGGCGCGATCCTTGGTTTCTCCCGTGAGCTTCAGAAACCGAATGCCGGATTTTTCTAGATGCGCCTGGATGAGTGCCAGCATCGAGGTGAACTGCGAGAAAAGCAGGATGCAGCGTCCTTCGTCCAGCAACTGTGGGAGCAACTCGTCGGTGAGAAATTGGAGCTTCGCGGATTCGGTGACTTTTTGGGCGGCGGGTGTCTTGAGGAGAGTGGGATGGCAGCAGATCTGGCGGAGCTTGAGGAGGGCGTCGAGGACGATGATCTGAGACTTGCCGAGGCCTTGTTTGGCGATGGCGTCGCGCACACGTTTATCCATCACCGAGCGCACGGACTCGTAGAGATCCACTTGCTTCTTGGTGAGTTCGATGTGGTGGATGAGCTCGGTTTTAGGCGGTAGATCTGAGGCGACTTGGTCCTTGGTGCGACGCAGGATCAATGGGGATACCCGGCGGTTGAGCGCGCGCTGGGCGTCGCTGGAGCGGTCGCGTTCGATCGGTTTGCGGAGCACGGAGTTGAAGGTTTTCTCCGCCGGTAGAAAGCCGGGCATGAGGAAATGCAGGAGGCTCCAGAGTTCGCCGAGGTGGTTTTCCATCGGGGTGCCTGAAAGACAGAAGCGGTGGGCGGCTTGCAGCGCGCAGGCGGCTTTGGTGGTGATGGACTTGGGGTTTTTGATGTATTGGGCCTCGTCGAGGATGACGCAATGCCACGGGGCCTTTGCGAGTTCGGCGATATCGCGCTGGAGCAGCGGATAGGAGGTGATCACCAGGTCCGCACCGGGAATGTCCTTGAAGCTATACAGCCGCTCAGCCCCGTGCAGGACGAGGACTTTGAGTTCCGGCGTGAATTTTGCGGCTTCCGCAGCCCAGTTTGGCACCACCGAGGTGGGGGCCACTACTAGCGACGGGCGCCCGGGCTTTTCGGCGTGCTCAGCGGCGAGATGGGTGAGGGCTTGCAGGGTTTTGCCCAACCCCATGTCATCGGCAAGGATGCCGCTGAGCTTGTGTTTGGCTAGGAAGCGCAGCCAGCGGAAGCCGTCGATTTGATAGGGGCGCAGCGTGGCGTTGACTGACAAGGGCACATCTTCCTGGGGCAACCCGGTGATGGTCTTGAGTGACCGGCTGAGTTCGACGAGTGCGCGCGTGGTATCGGACGATTTGAGGCCAAAGGAGTCGGCAATGCCAGCGGCAGCCAAGCGGTCCAGCTTCATGGTGCCCGGGCCGGGTTCGCGCCCCAGAAAGAGATGGCGAACCTGGTCGACGATTTCCATAAAAGCGCGGGCGGGCATTCGGATGAAGCCGTCTGCGGGGTTTTCTCGCATCAGCATGATCCATTGCGGCAAATCTGGACTGGTGGCAGATGGGAGATTTTGTTGGATGGCTTGCGCGATCAGCGGAATGAGCGAGCACGTTGTTCCGTCTACTTCGTAGGAAACATCGAAGTGGAACCAATCGATTCCGTGATCGGTATTGGATTCAATGGCCGGTAGAAAATCAGAAACGTCGTAGGCGGTGAGCCCGGCGCTGGGGTCGAGGGTGATGATCCAGCCCCCATCGCGCAGGGCTTGCATTTCCGGACGATCAAGGCAGGACAGCCAGGCCAGCGCGGAACTGCCATCCAGATCGTCGGCCACAAAAGAGCTCGCTAGCGTAGGATTCAAGATATGCCGATCCCAGAGCGTTATAAACGGCACAATGTCTAGAGCGGCTAGGCTTTCGGCCAGTTCCCATTCCCGGGCGGCGTCCCGTTTCCACACGATCCGCACGCCATTTCTCACTTCCGAATATTCGGAGGGAGCCGGGCCGTGCATGACGTACGCAAGCGCTTTACTGTCGCCGTATTGGAACGAAAGATGGCCGACGACGAGCTCTGGCTCCAAGCCGGCAAGGTCTGTGATTTGTTTTGAGATCGCCAAATGCGGGGTAGGCGGGCAATCCGGTCGGATTTCAGTGGGAACTGGGATCGGCGCGGGAACCCGTCTTCCCGGCAGTGCCCCGATTTTGGCAGAAACCTGCTCTACGATATTGGCACTCAGTTCGGGGCCATCCTTCCAGAGCTTAATCAATTCCAGTGGTTGCTCCGTTTGGAGAAGCCCGAGCATTGCCTGTTTCGGGTCAAAATATAGGGGCGGATCCACCACAAGCACGTGATGGGTCTCGGGCAGCCCGCAGATGACTGGCCGCATGGCGCCCGAGGGCAGGGCCTCCCATTCCAGGGTTGCGGTCATCGCGGGGCCTCGAACGATTCGCAAGTGCTCCTGCGCCGAGCCCCGGTATTTTTGGCCACAAAGGTAATAAAAACGACCTGTGTTCAGCGCCATGTCCAGCAAACGAGCGCCGGTATGGCCACTGGGAATCACTCCGCCCCCCCAATGATTGTAATTTCTCGGGTGACGCTGGTAGGCCAGGCAGATAGGCAGATCCTCGTCGCCAATGTATTTGGGGGGGTTGGTTAAATCGGCACGCGCCGCGCAATTCTCGATTTTTAGTAAGCCATTCTTGGTGGGGGAGGCCGAATGCAAGGCGAAATACAGGTCTTTGTCGGACGCGTCGTTGTGTTCCAAGCAGTAGGCGAGAAACCTTTGCTGTTCCTGGGGCTTTGGAGCGGGTTTGGGCTGTATCGGGGCGGAGTTGGCTTCGAGGTTGCGCAGCCATTCGTTGATGACAGCCGGGATTTTCGAGCCGCTGTCTTTCGTGCCGGTGCGGACATATTGCTGAGCGATAGAAATCAGCTCGACGATCAATGTGCAGCCGTGGACGCAGCAGTATTCGACGGAACAGTCGCAATAGGTGTCCACATCCAGGGGCTCGCCTTCGTCAAAAAACAATTCGAGGGAGACCTCGTAGGTGGTGAACCGCGATGCGGCGACAAGAGCGGTGATCTCAATAGCTGCATCGTAGCAATCCTTAGTGTCGAACGAATCTTTGAGGTCCTTGGCGATAATCTGGGTGACGATCCCTGAACCGAGATGCTTTCGCGCATTCCGGATCGAATCCGCAGAGAAATCGTGGCGCAAATCGTGGACCGCGAGGGCATCAAGCAACGCGGGGTGGGAGAGGAAGGCGTGAAGTGGA
>JAYVTN010000366.1:0-3315 GCA_043788785.1 Spartobacteria bacterium
CCTAATGGACGCCATACCGCCCTCGCAGGCTAAAGCCTGAACTCCGAACCTCGGAGCGGTCCGATGAGCCGGTTCGGAGTTCAGGCTTTAGCATGCCAACCCCCGCCAGGTTGCGCTTAGGCGGCCAACCGCCGCCCACAATGCCGCCGCCCACAATGCCGCCTCCCCAGATCCTGCCTTTAACTCTCCGCTTTTAGTTTTGCCCCGCGACTTCCATAGCGCTGCTCAATGAGCCCATCTGCGATCGCCGCAGCCAACCGGGAGCGGTAATCCGCAGACGCACATCGCCGTGCCTCACTCCGGTTGCTCATGTATCCGCATTCGACCAATACCGCCGGGTACTCGTTGAGTTTAAGCACCCGGAAATTCGCAGTTCTGACGCCACGCCGTGCCGAACCGGTCTGGGAACAGATGTTGTTCAGGATGCGCTGGGCTAACGGCAACGATACCCCGCTTTTATAATAAATTTCAGTCCCGGCAATGGACCGGCGTGAGGATTCGTTGAAATGAATGCTGACAAAGACCGCATTCCGCTGACGGTTGGAGACCCGTGCCCGGTCATTGAGTTCAATGAAATAATCGCCCTTGCGGGTGAGCACCGTATGGAACCCGGCGCTACGCAGTCGGGCATCCACCTTGAGGGCCACGTCCAATGCGGCGCTCTTTTCCGTACATAGACGGGAGCGTGTGCCGGTATCCGAGCCGCCATGACCTGCATCAATAACCACCGTGTGGAAGCTCGAAGCCGTGCTCTTGACCCGGACGGTGGCGCAAGCAGGCATACCGAGCAGGAGCAGGGCCATCGAAGCGGCCCGCAGCCATTGGAGCCATTGGAGCCATTGGAGCCGCTTGCTATTGTGCCAAAGCCTAAAGAAGGTTGCTGGAATGTGGCACAGGTTCATATCGAGCATGGGAAAACTGGGACCGTTCCTCGCTGCAACCTCGATAGTTTGTCAAGCCAGCGAACCGCCAAAACCTATGAGTGTCCAGTCGACCGCGATCCCGAGCAACCGTTTGGCCCAGGAGAAATCCCCCTACCTCCTCCAGCACCAGCACAACCCCGTGCAATGGTACCCTTGGGGACCCGAAGCCTTCGAGCGGGCACGACGCGAACAAAAGCCGATCTTCTTGTCCATCGGCTATTCGACATGCCACTGGTGCCACGTGATGGCGCACGAGAGCTTTGAAAATCCCGCCATCGCCGCATTGATGAACGAGCATTTCATCAATGTGAAGGTCGCTCGCGAGGAGCGCCCCGATGTGGATCGCGTCTATATGACCTTTGTCCAAGCTACCACCGGCAGCGGCGGTTGGCCGATGAGCGTTTTCCTAACGCCCGACCTGAAGCCTTTCTTGGGCGGCACCTATTACCCGCCCGAGGACCGGTACGGACGGACCGGGTTCCCAACGGTACTCGCGCGCGTCAACGCCGCTTGGAATTCCGATCGCGACAATATCATCAGCCACGGCAACACCGTTCTCGAACAATTGCGCGATTACGCGGCCCCGGCCGTGGCCCCCTCAAGTTTGGACGGGAACGCCGCACTGGACAACTGCCTCAACCAACTCACCAGCAGCTTCGATAGCGAACTCGGCGGGTTTGGCGCCGCCCCGAAGTTTCCGCGACCAGTCACACTGAACCTGCTCCTGCGGGTAGCTGCGCGCAAAGGTCCGGCCTCACCCGACGGCAAAGCCGCACTGGGAATGGCTCGGATCACTTTGGACAAAATGGCCGATGGCGGCATGCACGATCACCTCGGCGGCGGGTTCCATCGCTATTCGGTAGACCGTTTCTGGCATATCCCGCACTTCGAAAAGATGCTCTACGATCAAGCCCAGCTGGCCATTTCGTACTTGGAGGCGTTCCAAACCACGCGGCAGGAAAGATACGCCCAGACAGCGCGCGACATACTCGATTACGTCCAGCGCGACATGGCCCACCCAGGCGGCGGCTTCTATTCAGCCGAGGATGCGGACTCCTTGCTCATAGCTGGCAAGCCCGAACACGCAGAAGGCGCCTTTTACGTCTGGACCCGGGACGAAATCAACTCGGTGCTCGGGCAAGAAGACGCGCTCCTTTTCGACCGTGTCTATGGGGTGGAAGCTGCGGGGAACTCCCCGGAAGGCAGCGATCCCCACCACGAATTTACCGGCAAAAACACCCTCATCCGGCGACTCTCGAATGCCCAAGCGGCTGAGGGATCCGGCAAGTCCGAGGCAGAAGTGGATGCCGCCCTCGCACGGAGCCGGGCCAAGCTTCTTGCGGTGCGCGCAATGCGTCCGCGCCCGCATCTTGACGACAAGATCATCACGGCATGGAACGGGATGATGATCTCCGCATTCGCGCGTGCCGCCCAAGTCCTGGATTCGCCCGAGTATTTGAAAGCCGCCCAAGGCTCGGCCGGGTTCATCCGAAAAGAGCTTTGGAAAAATGGCGCGCTGATCCGCAGTTATCGCGATGGGGCCAGCACGATTGCCGGATTTGCAGATGACTACGTCTCCCTGATCCAAGGCTTACTGGATCTCTATGAGGCGGATTTTGATATTGGATGGATCCAATGGGCACTGGAGCTTCAGAAAGCGCAGGACCGCTTGTTTGGGGATTCCGAGAAGGGCGGCTATTTCAGCGTGGGCTCTCAAGATCCCCACATCCTTTTGCGCATGAAAGAGGACTACGATGGGGCCGAACCGTCGGCCAATTCGGTGGCCGCCATGAACCTGCTACGGCTTGGCCAGATCACCGGGAATGACGCTTTGCGCACGCAAGCCCTCAAAACCATTGCGGCCTTCTCCGCGCAACTCAACCGGGCACCCACAGCCCTGCCCCAGATGCTGTGTGCCGTCGATGCCTCCCAGTCCAAGCCCCGCCAAATTGTGATCGCCGGCAAACCCGGCCAACCCGACACCCAGCGGCTGATCCGGACGGTGCACGCCTCCTTCATCCCCAACAAGTTGCTCCTGCTCGCGGATGCTGGCCCGGGTCAAGCCTGGCTGGCAGAACACTTGGAGTTTCTACGCACGGTTTCGCCCATTGAAGGCAAAGCGGCGGCGTATGTCTGCGAGAACTTCGTGTGCCAGTTGCCGACGGCAGATCCCGAGGCGCTCGCCGGGTTGCTCAAGCCTTAACCCCATGGACCCCATGGACCCCATGGAACCCCATGGACCCTATGGACCCCATGGACCCCATGGACCCCATGGACCCCATGGACCCCATGGACCCTATGGACCCTATGGACCCTATGGACCCTATGGACCCTATGGACCCTATGGACCCTATGGACCCTATGGACTGGCGGGGCTGGCGCCCATCTACAG
>JAYVTN010000367.1:0-2915 GCA_043788785.1 Spartobacteria bacterium
CGTCTTTAGCCGGGCCGCGATTTTATTGAGCCCGTCGCCGCTCTTGACCACGTACTCGAGTTTGCCGGGCACCCGGACCGGCGAGAGGAACATCGCAGCATTGATGGCCCCCAAGTGCTCTTTGGCCTCCTCCAGTTTGCCAGATTGGGGATAACGCTCGATGAAAAGCTCGAAGGCGGCTTGCGCTTCCAAATTCTTGAGCTCCTTCTGGAGCCCCAGACAGCGCTCAAACTCCGGCAGGGACACATCCGGCGGGGCAAACGCTTCGGGCGAACGCGCCCGCTCCAGTTTCTCCACTTTGAGTTGCTCGTCGGGGCGCATAAACAGCGCGTACCCCCAATAGGCAGCCGATCCAAAGATAATCACTGCCAAGCCCAGTACAAAAAGGGTTTTCAACACCGCACTGATGGTTGAGCCCTGCAGCCTCACAATTCCTCGGATTCCGTCTCCAACTTTTTTCACGCCGCTAAAACAACCCTCTTTTGCGGAAGTCATCCATATTGGATCCTGAGGATTCTTGGATGAGATCGACCGCGAATTTCAACAGGCACACTTCCCAGCCCTCGTCGACGCCTTGAACGATGGCGCTGAGGGCATCTCCGGCCTGATCCAAGGTCTTGCCCAAGCGCTCGAGGACCTCTTCCAAGGAGGCCGACACCAAGCTTTCGGTGACCTGCGTTTTACGGAACTGAAATCCGTATTTGAGCACTGCGAGCTCCCGTGAATGCTCCTGAAGCCAATCAGCAAACTCTTCGGCCCGTTCGCCGAACCCCTCGAGCATCGCCCGTTTGAGGAAGCCCGGGGTCAGGATCTGAGGACGTTCGGCGTGCAAGTGCCCCTCCCGGATCCGGATCTGGTGCGCGCTATCCATTAGCTCGCTGACCAAATAAAAACGGAAGCTGGTATTACCAAAGGTCTCGATCCGCTTTTCGGGCGCACGCACAACGTGGGTATTCTCGAGGGCGTACTGGAAGCTGTCTTCGCTCAACATGCGCGGCGCAACATAAAGCGGCGTCCATGGGGTGCAATGTTTGTTTTTTTAGGAAGCCGCTTTGTTTTTCACCCGGCAGGCCCCGAATCGGGCGTTGAAGGTTGACACCACAATTCCTTGTGTTAATCCGGGTTAAATCCCCCGCCATACCACAAGATGTACTGTTCGAAATGCGGGAACCTCGAAGATAAGGTAATCGATTCCCGGCTTTCAAAAGACGGCCGGAGCATCCGTCGTCGCCGGGAATGCGTGGGGTGCGCGCACCGCTTCACGACGTATGAGGAGATCGAGCGCGCGGATTTGCGGGTCATCAAACGCGACGGCCGCAGCGAGCCTTTTGATAAGCATAAGCTGCTCAACGGCATGCTAAAGGCCTGCGAGAAACGCCCGGTCACCCGCGAGATGCTCGAGAAGGCCGTCTCCGACATCCTCCAGACCCTGGAGCAGGATTTTACGCGCGAATTGCCCAGCCAAGTCGTGGGCACCAAAGTCATGGACGCTCTTCACGAACTCGATGAAGTTGCATACGTCCGATATGCCTCCGTCTACCGAAGCTTCCAGGACATCGGCGAGTTCATCCAGGAAATCCAATCCCTCGGACGCAAGATCAAACGCAGTTCGATGCAACCCGAACTCTTCAAATAACTGGTTCCCCCGAACATGATCGGCTTCAAAGACAATCTCCCGCTGGTTGAATTTGCGACCGGCCAAACCGTGGCTTTCGACCGCGAATGGCTGCTGCGGAGCTTAGCGGCCGCTGCCCGAAAAGCCGGCTACAAACAATGGTGGCTGGCTGAGCACGTCGCCGAGAGCGTTACCCACTACCTGCGCTCCCAAACCGAGCTGAACGTGTTAGCCGAAGAGAAACTCGAAAAAGCCGTCTGTTCGGTTCTTCAAGTCATCGGATATTCCGAAGTGGGCCGTTATTTCCAGGTTGGCAAACCCGTGACCCAGATCTCCGTGCTTGATCTCGCCCGCCAAGCCGGTGCCGGATACGAACTCGCCTTTTTCGAAATCCTTGGCCGACGCATTCAAGAGTTGCTTGTGGAGCAATATTGTCATTTCGAGCTCCTTGACCTGGAGCCTTGCGTCAAGTTATTGCGCTCCCGGAAGGTCTGGAGCCGCGATTGCGATGCGCTCCGCACAGAGATCGTCTCCTTCACCCGCGAGCAAACCGGCTCCTTCGCCGGAGACCATGAAGTCTCCTTTTCCTTGGTATGACCATTTTTGAACGGATCGCCGCAGGCCAGATTCCCGCTCGCATCATCTATGAGGACAAAGATCTCATCGCGTTCCACGACAATAACCCCCAGGCACCGATCCATGTGCTCATTGTCCCCCGGCAGGTCATCCCGCGCATTGCCGCTGCCGTCCCACCCGACGCAGAGCTTCTAGGCAAACTTCTTTTGGCAGCGCCGACCATAGCCCGCCAACTGGGCATCGATCAAAGTGGATTCCGGGTCGTCATCAACAATGGCCCCGATGCCGGAGAGAGTGTCCCCCACCTCCACGTCCATCTCCTGGGTGGACGTCCCCTGGCGTGGCCCCCGGGGTAGCCCGCCGAGGCACCCGTGACATGGGTTTCCAGCCCTTGGCCCTTCGCCCCGAACATCACCGGCGATGTAAAACGGCACGATTGCCGTACGAACAGGGCCGTCCGGCGCAGCTCAAGGGCATTCGGGTCGAAGGTTCCGATTCCCGGTCAGATCCCCTGGCCCTGCGGACGGACCACCACGCGGCGTGGAAATGGTGGCATGCACAGTCTAGGATCGGGATCTTGGCGCAGGAAATCTCACAGTAGAGTAGAGAAGGAAGCCACGGGATCAGAGGCACAAGGCCAATGAGCGCTGACTTCCTTCCCCCTCATCAAACCGGACTTGCAGATTTCCAGCATCCGGCTTTAGCAGGAGCGCTCTTGAACGGA
>JAYVTN010000368.1:0-4709 GCA_043788785.1 Spartobacteria bacterium
GCGTCGAGGAACTGTTCCCGCACACCTCCGGCGTGCCATCCTGTATTACGCCTTTCACCGGTGGGGTCGCAAAGCCTCGCCACCGGCTAATTTCTTGTAGGCCTCCGGCATTAGAATTGCGGAAATCGCAGAGGTTCTCAGGCTCTTTATTCTGTGCACTAATTGCGGCGAACTACACTAGTGGCCCATGCTACGGGACAGATTCCAAGGCATTCACCACCCCAGCATTCACTGCATTTTCCTTCCGTAGACCCCACTCAGCGGGACATCCGGGGTGGTATCCCCTTCTCCAGTTGCATATGGGCAGGGGGCGAATACTATATCGACCCGAATTTCATGAAAATTGTCGCTCCTCTTTTTGCCGTATTGATCGGCTCAACAGCCCTTTTTGGACAGGAGCCAGCGTCAAGCCGGGCCACTGAGCCGACCCAGGAATTGGTATCGGAGCGCAAGGAACGAGCTCCCGAAGCATTGACGCCGCCCACGCTCCGATCCCCGCTGGCTTCCAAACTACGGCCGTCTGCCTCGGGCGGCTTGGATCCTGTTCGGTTGTGGACCCTGATTGCTTCCGGGGGCTGGGCGATGATCCCATTGGCTTTCCTCTCGGTGCTAACCGTGATGCTGGTTTTCCTGTACCTCTTCACGCTGCGCCGTGGATCGGTGGTCAGCGCCCATTACATGAACACGGCGGAGATCCTGCTCAAGAAACGCGATTACCTGGGTCTCCTGGCCATCTCCAACCGCCACAGTGAATCCGTGGCACGGGTCGTCCAACGCACCCTGGATTTCGCCACCAAGAATCCTACGGCTCCCTTGGAGGTCATCAAAGAGATCGCCCAGAGCGAAGGCCAGAGCCAGGCGGCCTCCTTGCAGCATCGTACCGTGTTTCTCGCTGATATCGGCATGTTGGCGCCCATGATAGGACTCTTGGGCACGGTTTTGGGCATCATCCGCTCTTTCGGCGTACTCGGTAACGGACAGACCACGACTTCCCGGGACGTATTACTTGCAGCCGGTGTTTCCGAGGCGCTGGTGGCTACGGCTTCCGGCCTGATCCTGGGGATCATTGCCATGGCTTTTTACTCGGTGTTCCGCAACCGGGTGCAGTCGCTCATTTCGGATCTGGAGATTGCCTCGGCCCATGTCCTGGCCTTGGTAGCCGTCAACTATAACAAGAAGCGCGAAAGCTCCCGGCTCTCTTCCGACGACGAGTTCTGATGAAATTCCGCACGCGCCAAGACCCACGCATCATCGGGTTCCAGATTGCACCGATGGTGGACATCCTGCTGGTGCTGATGTGCTTTTTCATCGTGACGTGGAATTTCGCCCGCAAGGAGATGGAGCTGGACGTCAAAATACCCGCTGCCCAGAGCGGGAAAGAATCCACTTCGGTGATGAACCAGACAGTTTTGAACGTCAAATCCGACGGTTCTGTGGTCTGGAACCGGAAAACAATCTCCGCGGAGGAACTCCGTTCCAAACTCAAGCAGTTGGCGGGAATCTATCCCGACTACATGATCATTCTTAGGGGCGACGAAAAATCCGCGTACAAGAGCATCGTAGCCGTACTCGATATTTGCCGGGACGCGAATATTTGGAACGTAGCGTTCGCCACGGACAAAGGGGAATGAAGGCAGGAAAATGGGCGGGACTGACGATGGCGGCACTGGTAGTGGTGCCCGGCGAGCTCTGGAGCCAGAGTCCGGTCCTTGAACCCTTTATTCCTGAGGACAACAAGCCGGTCTTGCGGGCACAACCGGTGACACGGCCGCTTGACCCTGAGCCAGCTGCGCCCAAGGCCACGCCTATGCCGGTGGCCACACCCATTCCCATGGGCAAGCCGGGCCGGACGCGGGTGGACCGGCCCAAACCGGCTCCCGTTCCTCCCACGCTGGGGCAAGGTCCGGCTAGGGCCACCCCCATCCCCGCACCGGAAGTCGCGGATCCGGGGGGCGAGATCCGGATTTCCCCTCAGGGAACCATGCGCCAGGACCAGGTGCAGATGGGCATCGCCGACCGCTTCTATCTCCGCAAGGACTTCGATCAGGCGGCCCAGGAGTACGAACGATTCCTCTCGCTCTATCCAGCCGCTCCAGACCGGGGCGCAGCGCTTTATCGGCTAGGGGAGTCCTACCGCGCCTTGGGAGTCCTCAACGGAGCCAAAGCAACTTTCGATTCTCTCATCAACCAATTCCCGGAAGGCGACCTTTCGGCCGTCGCTTCTTTCCGGTTGGCGGAGATCTTTTACCAGGAAAAGAACTACGCCTCGGCATTGCCGCTTTACCGCCGGGCGTCGGTGCGGCTCAAGGATCCGAAATTGGTCAATTCAGCCAAGTTCTTTACCGGCCGCTGCCTGGAAGGGCTTAGCCAGAGGCTTGAAGCACGGACCGTGTACGAGGATCTGGTGAGCCAATCCAAAGACAACCCCTTCTACGACGCCGGACGGCTTTCCGTGGCGCTACTCTTGAAGGAGGCCAAGCGTCCAGTGGAAGCGCTTCGACAGGTCCAAGCGCTGGCCAAGGAAACGGCCAACGAGGAACTCAAAGCCCAGGCCCATGTGTATGCGGGTCTGTGGGAACTGGAGCTGGACCAGAACAGCCGGGCCGAACAAGATCTCAAGGCGGCTTTGGCGATGCCAAGCGTGGGACGTTGGCGGGATCTCGCACAGCTGGGACTCCAACAGTTATATTTCCGCGACAAGAAATACGCGGAAGTCGTACAAAGCTTTTCGGGGGCGGATCCCAAGGACTATAGTCCTGAGACGTTTCCCCAGCTCATGAACTTGGCGGCAATCGCCCAGCGCCAGCTCGGAAAGTATTCGGAAGCCGCTCTCCTTTTTGATCGCGTGCTTAAGGAGTTTCCCAAAACCACATACGCCGGGGAGGCCCGGTACGAGCGGTTGGTGTGCCTTTACAGCTCGAATGCCGCCACGCTTCCCGAGGAGATCGACCAATTTCTGGCTGCCGACCAGGACTCGCCCAAGCGCGATCAGGTGATCCTGATGAAAGCGGAATGGCTTTTCAAAAAGCAGGATTACGCGGCCGCCGCCCAGGTTTACGCGCAAGTGGAGGGCTCGCGCACATTGGCCGCGTCGCTCAAGGGCGAGGCGCTTTCCAAGGTGGGCTGGTGCTACATGCAGGCCAAGCAGTTCGATAAGGCGGTCCAGGCTTACACCACCCTCCTGGAGGAATACCCGAGCTCGAAGGCGGTCCCCACGGCCCTCTGCCAACGCGGCTTGGCGCAGTTGCGTCTCAGCGAGATGGGCGAGGCGGTCAAGGATTTCGACCAGTTGATCACCCGCTTCCCCAAAGCCAAGGAACGCGAGCTGGCACTCCAGCAGAAGGCTCTTACCCAAGGTCAACTCAACGACAAAGCGGGGATGGCCCAAAGCTTCAAGCTCCTGCTCAAAGATTATCCAAACACCCCAACCAGTGCCGCCGCAGAAGCCAATTACTGGATCGGATGGGTGGCCTACGAGCACAAGGATTACAAGGCCGCCGTGGCCCCTTTGACGGCCGCACGCAAGCTGGACAAGCAAGAGTATTTTGAGCGCGCCAGTTTGCGCATCCTGCTCTCGTACTTTTACTCCGAAGATAAGGAGGCTTTGGCGCGTGAGATCGAGATTTACTCCAGTTCCGGCACCAAGCAGCCTGTACCTTACGAGGTGTTGGCGTGGTTGGGCCAAGGCTATTTCGAAACCGCTTCGAGTACGGCCACGGTTAAGTCCGCAGACCAGCTCGAGGCCTACCGGAACGCAGCCAAGTACCTCGGGCTGGTTATCCAACGCAACGAAGCCAAGCCCGCCGATCATTTAAACCTAGGCCGTAGTTTGTTGAATATCGGGGATTTCCCGCATGCAGTGGATGCGTTGGAGAAGTATCTGGCCTTGGCCAAGGAACCGATCCCGCGCGTTACAGGGTTATTGGCATTGGGGCATGCCCGACTGGGATTGAAGGCCTTTGATGAAGCACAGAAGGCCACCTCGGAAGCCCTCTCCTTGCAACCCGACGGCGAGCTTAACGCGAGGGCACGCATTTTGGCCGGGGACATCCAGCAGATGCGTGGGAACTTGCCAGAGGCGGCAAAGGTGTATGAGACGGTGGGCGTGGTCATTGACGACGAGAACATCACCCCGCAGGCATTGGAGAAGGCGGTCGAAGTTTACAAGCTGCTGGGCAAGGAACCCGACGCGCGGCGACTCCTGAATACCTTGCAGAGCCGGTATCCGGAGTATTTTCAACGCAAGAGCCAGCGCTAGACCCGCCCAAGAGCGTCCCAGCCGCGAGCTTGGAAGCCAACGCCCTGGATCTAAAAGGCCAACGGCCTGACCCTATTCCAGCCCGGGGCAACGCCCTGGGATTCGAACCCAGACTAGGTGAACGGGGAGGGCGACCTGCCCGGGCATAATCTGGGCCGCCCTCTCAGGGCTAAATCTGATGTGGCGGACGCATCCCAGGGCGTTGCCCTGGGCTGGGGCTAGGATGCCCCGTTGGGGCGGAAGGCCGGTGGCCTGGGTCTGGAAAGGCCGGTGGCCTGGGTCTGGAAAGGCCAGCGCATGGGTCTGTGAGACCAATGGCTTGGGTCTGGAAGGGCCGGTGGCCTGGGTCTGGAAGGCCAGCGCCTGGGTCTGTGAGACCAATGGCTTGGGTCTGGAAGGCCAACCGCCCGGGCTTGGAAACCAACGGCCCGAACTTGGAAGGCCAACGGCC
>JAYVTN010000369.1:0-4104 GCA_043788785.1 Spartobacteria bacterium
CGAACCCGGGTCTCAGGAAATCTACCTCGAACTTCTACATGCTTAGTCCCACCCTGAATTTAGAGGCAGTGCAAGGATGGGACCAAAATACCCACCGCCCCGATTCTCTTTCCCAGAAACGCTGGGTTGAGAAGGTAACCGCTGTGCCTGCTGGTACCCTCCGGCTAGCAGGCGTCTGCCGGAGGGGCGAAACATGGTCGCTTATTAAGCGGCCATGGCGAATTCGCCGCCGGTGAAGGCGTCGGTCGCGTCAACAATGTTGTTGGCTTTTGATTTTTGCCCTTGTTGATAAAGCGGAACAAAGGGCGTCCGCTGCATGCGATCCTAAAGGAAACGATCTCTTGATCGAAACCGATCAGGCCCGTAATGGAGAGGAGCATCCGCCAGGAACGGCCCGACGTCAACCCGGAACGTGGCATGGGCTTCCAGCCCATGGACGACCCGCAGACCCGCCGCCCCAATTTGGCACCGCCTTCCAGCCACGTGGCATGGGCTTCCAGCCAATGAGCCGCCGCAGGGGGCCCGATCATGGGCTGGAAGCCCATGCCACATTGCCGCCGTCCATGGGCTGGAAGCCCATGCCACATTGCCGCCCGTCCTACGGCTTGCGGGTCGCTTCGGCGGCTTTGACGGCTGATGCCGTCCCGACACTCATGTTTTCCAGATCGGTCCAGAGGGTTCCTGTCCCGGCATGCATGATCTTGATGGCCAACTTCGGGTTCAACGCCCGGGCCAGTTCCGCCATGTTGTAGGCTTTCGGGTCCCCGAGCGCTTTGACTTTCATGCCGAAGCCTTTGGCCATCTCGCCTTCCACCAACACCGTGGAGTCGGCTTTGGCCTTGCCCAGAACCACATCCCGCTCGGCCAAAGTCATGGCGGTTTCCCGGTCCACGTCAGCGGATTGACGGATCGTGTCCGCACCGATCTCGGCGACCAATTTCTCTTGCTCGGCCTGGATCTCGGCTTTGAGCTTGGCGGTCTCCTGCGCCACTTCGGCTCCCCGCTGGCTGATGAGCTGGGTCTCGGTATTCAATTCTGCCAATTTAGCCGCCGTGATCTGCTTCTCGGCGTTGGTGAGGTTCTGCTCGGTGGCGGTGCTGGCCTGCTGAATGGGCGCCAGGATCTGCTCCGGCACGTTCACGTGCCGGATCAGCGCGCTGTGGATGGAGATCTTCTTCTCGCCCAACTCCGTCTGCAGCTTGGTGGTCAGGTCTTTTTGGAACTGCTCACGCCCCTCGCCCAGAATGAAATCGACGCCCCGGTAGGCCGAGCCTTTGAGGCGCGACAACGACAAGATCTGCGGCATCAGGATCTTCTCCACGACCGCAGGCATATCCCCGTAATCCCGGAAGATGCCAGCTACCTTGTCCGGCATGAGCTCGAATTCCACGGTCATATCCAAGGAAATCTCGAAACCATCCCGGGAAGGGAAACTCACGAATTGACGCAGGGTGAAGCTCGCCTCCGGGACGGCCCCTTGTTGCGCTGTTTGCTGTTTTTGGGAATTAGCCGACGCTTTGGAACCCCCTTTGGATCCCGCTTTGTCGCGGCCCCCTGGGGCGCGGGCTGGCGCATTGGCCATTTGACCCACCCCATCCTTGCCTTCTCCAAAATAGTCGGCCCTCTTGCTCTGCTGGTTTTCCAATACCCGGATTTGGAGGTTGTCGATGGCCTCGTTCTGGGTGGTGATGGCGCCCTTGGTGATGACCGCGCTGCCTTTGTTGCCCAACAGGGACACTTGGTTGAGCCCCACCTCGATGACGTCTATCTTATATTCCCGCGGGTTGATGTAGTAGAGCCCGGGCTGGAGCACGTCTTCCATCACGCCTTTCTGCCCGATCTTGGCAAAGAGACCTTCCCCGGCTTTCTGTCCCGAAAGGGATGTGACCACCCCCACGAAACCCACAGGCACGCTCAAGGCATCCGCTTCGGTGATCTCGAATCCTTTCGGATTCATCCGATAGCGCCCTGGCCCCAGAACCCCGCGCAAGACCCCTTTTTCCCCGGGATTCGCGAGGAATTCGCCTTGGAGCAATTCCTTGCCGATCTTGGAAGTGACAATACCCACGTGCCCGGAGCGAATCTCCCGGATGGGCTCGATGCTCCATGAGTACACGTAGGGATTGAGGAAATGGCGGCCTTCCCCGAGAACTTCCTCCCAAACCCCCTTCTGACCACGCTGGGCCAGAATCTGGCCGGCCGGCAAAGGTTTGCCCTCTTTGGCAATAATCACGGCCATGAAACCGGGCGGCACATAGAACCGGCAAAAGCACCACTCCCACACCCCCCACAAAAGCAGGAGGACGACGATGACTGGAAAGAGGGTGCGTTTCATTTGCGGGGAAGAGCGCTGGGCAGATAGGAGTTAAACATCGACCCGAAGCTCTCGGGTCCGTCATTGGAGAGGACGCTCTCAATGCGTGGGGCGGTTTTCTGGAAGAACAAGTAGCGGGCATATTCCGCGCCGCCCCCGAAAGCCTCTGCTTGTTGGCTTAGAACGCCTGCATCGGCCTCGTTTTGGGCGCGGATGACGGTCTGTTTGCCGCGGGCTTCGGCCAAAACCGACTGCGCTTGGGCTTCGGCAGCCGCTTTCTGAAGCTTAGCCACCGAGAGACGCTGGTTGGCTGCGGTCAGGGTGACCTGCTGGTTCTGCTCGGCCAGGATCTTGGCCTGCATCTGGATGGTTTGGGCCTGCACTTTTTCGGTGTTTTGCTCCGCCAACTTGTCCTGGCGCACGAGCTTGGCCTTGGACTTGGCTTGCTCAATCTGCTGGCCATACATCCCCCGGGTCTGCACGGCCAGTTCACGTTCCCGGATGATGCTGGCGATCGCGTCCGGGGGCGTGATGTTACGCACCAGCACCGAGCGGACCTGCACCCCCCATTGCCCGCAAACCGTCTTGAGGTGGGCCTCCAATTTGTTCTGAAATTCCTGCCGGGTCTCGCCCACGATGTAGTTGAGCGCCGGGCTTTTGCTGCCCTCCAAACGGGCAAACCCGCGGGCATTGGGCAGGATGATTTTCTGGACGATCTCATCCATCTCGCCGACCTCGTGGGTGAGCAGGGCGGCTTTGTCCCGGGCGATGGCGTACTCGAGGGTGCCCTCGACGCGCACCGAGAAGCCGTCCATGGTCAGGAAGTCGATCGTATCTTCCCCGCTCATCTCGAAGCGCTGGCTCTGCAGATTCACCTCGGCCACGTTGAACATGTAGGGATTGAGGTAATAGGTTCCCGGATCGAGGGTTTCACTGAGGACCCCCTTGGTGCCCGGATCCACCACGAACGTGTTGCGCTTCTCGACCCCGCCCAGGAGCGGGTCGCTGCCCACCAAGGACACTTTCACGCCCACATGTCCGGGCCGGATCTCGGTGGCGTTGAAAATCTCCACCCGATACGCAAACGGGTTGACCCGGTGTTTGCCCGGCGAAAGGATGTCCGGCAGGATGCCTTTGGTATCCGATTTGGCCATGATTTGGCCCGGATCCAGATCCCGTCCGTAGAGCCGGGTCAAAACGCCCAGTTTGCCCGCGGGAATGTCCGTGATCGGATGCAGACTCCAACTCCAAGTGTACGGGTTGAGGAAATATCGGCCTTCGGAGAGCACTTCGAGCTGGATGCCTTTGTATCCTTTCTCGGCCACGATCGTCCCTGACTCGGGGTTCTTACCCGTTTTCCGCACCAAAACCGCGATCTTTCCCTCGTCGGGCGACACCCGGCACCCGTACCAAATGAAAAGAGGCAGGAAAAAAACCGCCGCAACCAGAACCAGCGGTCCGAATATGCCCAGCCCTTGCATGGATGCCGGGAGGCGGTTACGAGGAAATTCAGGGATAGTCGGAACCATGGGAGTCAAAGTGGGACGTCGAAAGGCGAATGTCGAAATAGAAAGTGGGACGGCGGATGGCGAATATCCCTAGGCACCGCCTCCCGGATCCTTACCAAGCCCGCGGCGCCTCTCCGCCCTACCTCCGATGCGGGGTTCCTTCAGAACGCGGTGTTCTTGGGGCTTTACCCAGGGTTGCACCCTATAAGCGCTAACCCCCCGGGACTGAGATTAGGCCGCCCTGGCAGGGCTTTGCCGTCGGTGAATGCGCAACCCAGGGCG
>JAYVTN010000370.1:0-3597 GCA_043788785.1 Spartobacteria bacterium
CTTAGTGCCATTCGTGTCTGCCACTTTATCAGGGGGGACGGGGCCCGTTGGGTCGGGGTTGGGGCCCGGTTTGTTGCTGGACTGCGCTGGAGCGCCGGATGGTGCCAGCCACCGCTGCCTGTAAGCCCTCCGATCATCCGCCGGGCTCAATCCGCAGCACGACCCGATACAGATATGTCGGTATGTGAAAAAGCTCTTGTTCCCGTTCCAAAAAGCCGCGCGTTGGTTAAAGCCGGAGGAAGTTCTCCAGTAGCTTCTTGCCTTCCACGGTCAAGATGGACTCGGGGTGGAATTGGACACCGTGGACGGGCAGGTCGCGATGACGCAGCCCCATGATTTCGTTCTCAGCCGTTTCTGCTGAGATCTCCAACGCATTTGGGAACGTCTCGCGTTTGACCAGCAGCGAGTGGTAACGGGTGGCGTCGAAGGGGTTTGGCAAGCCTTGGAACAAGCCTTTGCCGTCATGATGGATGGGCGAAGTTTTTCCATGCATGAGCCGGCCGGCCCGGACCACTTGGCCTCCGAAGACCTCCCCCATACATTGGTGGCCTAAGCAAACGCCGAGGATGGGGGTATTTACGCTGAATTTGCGGATGACCTCGTTACTGATTCCAGCCTCGGCCGGGGTGCACGGGCCCGGGGAGATCACGATGCGTTCGGGGCGCAAGGCGGCAATCTCCTCCACGGTGATCTCGTCGTTGCGCTTGATGACCAGCTCAGCCCCGAGTTCCCCAAAGTATTGGACCAGATTGTAGGTGAACGAGTCGTAGTTATCTAAGACGAAAAGCATGGCGAAATCACCCTTTGAGGTTGGGGTTGGCAAGGGCATCGGCTTTAGCCCGGGCGATGGCGGCCATCATTCCCATGGCTTTGTTGACGCATTCCTGATGTTCGGAGTCGGGCAAGGAATCGGCCACGACGCCCGCCCCGGCTTGGACGTACGCTTTGCCCCCCTTGAGGACGACCGTTCGCAGAGCGATACAGGAGTCGTGATTGCCATCGAACCCGAAGTATCCGACGGCCCCCGCGTAGACCCCCCGTTTGCTCTTTTCCAAACCGTTAATGACTTGCATGGCGCGAACCTTTGGAGAGCCACTAACGGTCCCGGCAGGGAATGTCGCCCTCATGACATCGTAAGCGGTTTTATCGTTTCGGAGTTGGCCGACGACATTGGAGACGATGTGCATGACGTGGCTGTATTTCTCGATGGTGAAGAAATCGGTGACCCGGACGGTGCCGAAATTGGCAATCCGACCGACGTCATTGCGGGCGAGGTCCACGAGCATGAGGTGCTCGGCGCGTTCTTTAGGGTCGGCGAGCAGGGCGGCGGCGTTGGCATCGTCTTGGGCTGGGGTGGCGCCGCGCCGTTTGGTGCCAGCAATGGGCCGGATTTCAATTAGACCGTTCATGGCGCGGACATGGACCTCCGGCGAGCTGCCTACCAGGGCGAAGTTGGAGCCATCCGTGGTGGAGCCTGCGAACTTGATGCAGAACATGTAAGGGGACGGATTAACGAAGCGCAATGCCCGGTAAAGAGCCAGGGGATCGCCTGTGAAGTCGGTCTCAAAACGTTGAGAGGGCACGAACTGGAATACGTCGCCCGCCCGGATAAGTTCCAGGCCGTCCCGGACCATCTGCATGTATTCCTCTGGAAGAGTATTGGCATTGGTGGTTTGGGGCGCGGGCATTTGGTCCACCAAATGGCTGGGAAGGTGGGCAGGCGCCTCCAGGCGGGCTGCGATGTTCTGGATCGAACTCGTTGCCTTGGCGTAGGCCTCCTCCACATTCCCATCTTCAACCAGCGCATTGCTGACGATACGCAGGCGCCGACTCCGGTGATCGAAGATGAGAACGCTTTCTGCGATCAAGAAAAACATCTCGGGCAGGTCGAGTTCATCCTTGGGTGCTGCCGGGATCGTGGGCTCGAAGAAGCGCACCATGTCGTACCCAAGATAGCCCACGGCGCCCCCTGAGAAGCGGGATTCTCCAGCGGCCCCGGAATCGACCACCTTGTACCGGGCCATCAGGGTTTCCAATTCCTGGAGGGGATCGCTTTGGGTTTCGAACACGCGTAGCGCTCCATTTTCGCTGATTCGGATCGTGCGTCCCCGGCTTTCAAAGCTCAGGCGCGGATTGCTTCCGACAAAGGAGTAACGGCCGGCTTGCTCACTTTTCTCCACGGACTCGAGCAGGAAACAGTGGCCCCCCTGGTCGAGCTTCTGGAAGGCGGCTACGGGAGTTTCGGCATCGGCAATCAACTCCAAGGAAATCGGGATTAGATTGCCTTGGGTGGCCAGCTTCCGGAACTCCTCGAGCGAGGGTTTGATGGGAAGGGAATTCATTGCGAACAGCTAGTAGGTGGTTTCGGGGTCGAAAACCCGGTTCTCGGAAATAGGGATGGGCTCTCCGGAAGCGGAAAAGCCTTGGAAAAAGCAGCTATGGAATCCGGTATGGCACGCGCCTCCGACCTGTTCGACCTCGAAGAGCAGGGTGTCGCCGTCGCAATCGGTGAACCAGCGCAGCACTCGCTGGGTGTGTCCGCTGGTTTCCCCCTTGAGCCAATATTTTTGCCGGGAGCGGCTCCAGAAATGGGTGAAGCCGGTTTCCAGAGTCGAAGCCAGGGAGCTGGCATTCATCCAAGCCATCATGAGGACCCGCCCCGAGTGGGCTTCCTGGACGATGGCGGGCACCAGGCCGTCTGCATTGTACTTGATATTGGCAATCATGGGATGAGTAAGAAAAAAGCGCGGGAACCCTTATGGGATCCTTGGGCATCGCTTCGGCGCACAGGTGGCGACGACCGGGCCAGCATCGAGATGCGCAGGCCACGGGCCCTCTAGCTGAGCCACCAATGGGAAATATTCACTTGGGCGGTATACGTGGGGGGCCTCCGAGGCGCAATTTTTTTTGGTTGCGGGGCTAATGGCTTGGGATTTGAGCAGTTGCAGGAATCTGGGCCGTAGCCTTATAAAGGCCGGGTTGAACTTGGTTCCGTTGAACCGAGCCGACATTGACCCAGGTATCCATGAATCAGAATCCACCGACGATTTCTCCAGAGGAAAGGGAGCAGCTTACTCAAACCATCGAGATGTTTGAGTTAATCGTGAGTGCCAATCCGCAGGATTCCCAGTCCATGGAAATCCTCAAGGATGCCTACCAGCGGATTGGGAAGCAGGAGCAGGCTTTGGAGATTGCCCGGAAAATGGCCGATACGTATATGGCCTTGGGGCAGTATTCCTCGGCTTTGCTGGAGTACGAAGGGATCCTGCAGCATGACCAGGACAACCTGGAGGTTATTGCGGCGCTGGGGGAGGTTGAGGAACGCATGCATAATGCCGTGGGTGCGCGACTGGGGCCACCCATCGGGGACGTCAGTTTGGATTTCCAAGCCCTCGGCGAGATCGCGGGCGCGGTCGATCTCAGTAACGAGATGGCCAGTTTGGTGACCACCGATAAGACAGCCACTTCCCAGTCCAATGGTGACTCGTCTTTCCATCCCAACAGGGGGCTTCAATCCTTGGAGGAGGACGGAAATGGAGCATTGGCCAAGTTTTTGAGTTCCAACCAAATGGCAGACCCGGAGGTGATCGCCTCGGC
>JAYVTN010000371.1:0-5681 GCA_043788785.1 Spartobacteria bacterium
TGCCCTGGGCTGGGGATAGATCAGGCCGTTGGCCTTCGAGACGGGCCGTTGGCGGGTGGGAATCCGGCCGTAAGCCCCTCGCCCCGAAGGGGCATCGGACTTTGCGGGCGGTTTCTCCGGCAAAATGGGGTAAGCCCCTCGCCCCGAAGGGGCATCGCTAGCCCCAGCCCAGGGCAACGCCCTGGGATGCGGCCCCACAGCCGGCGGAGCCCTGAAAGGGCGCCTTAATCTCAGTTCCAGGGGGTTAGCGCTTATGGGGCAACGCCCTGGGATTCGGCGCCCCCGACGGCGAAGCCCTGAAAGGGCGTCCCAAATCTCACCCTCCCAGCCCGAAGTACACCGTCCCCCACAGCCGCGCCGGTGTCATTGCCCGGTTCAAGCCGGTCCAGGCCCCTGCGTCCCCCAGTGCGACCGGTCGATGTCCGCGCAAAGCACCTGTCCCCGGGTCGGATTCCGCGACGCATTTCGGGCGATTTTAGGGTGCACGCCCCAGTAGCGCGGCGGTGGCATGGAAAAGGCTAAGTTAATACCTATGAACAAGCGCATTAAGAAAGCCAGCCGCTCGACCCTCACTTTTGGTGACTTGGTAATAGCGGTATCATCGTGCAGCAAGAACAACCGCGAAACCGCGCTTGCGGTCGCGGATCTGTTCCAATCCGGGCGCGTGGTCCTTGGCCGGGAACGCCATCCAGCTCGTCGTTGAAACCTGACGGTGCCGTGGTGCCTGGAAGCGCTGGGGGCTCAACGCTCACGCAGCGCTCGAAGGGTAAGTTGTTGAGCCGCCATCGGATTTCTTTTTAGGGTCCGTAGGCTAGGAACCTTCAATCCTAAAATGGTTAACGCTACGCAGTGCGACCCACTCCCGTCCTGCAAGGGGAAAGTGGAGATGAACGCAGACACGGTCGGGACGGGAGGACCCGAATCTCATCCTCATAGCCGTTGATCCGGAACGGGCGGAGTACTGGGATCTCTCTGGATTCAACCGACTGCGGTATGTGCCCTTTGCTCGTTCTTGGGGCATTGCTTTCTGGAGCTATCCGGGCTCTAATGAGGGTCGTTCCTGTGAAGACCTTATTGTTCCTCCCCCTGACTGCGATGTTGGTTTCTAACAAGGCGAAATCCGTGTTTACAAGATGCACCGTCGAAAGCCTGGCGCCCCCGCGGGAGTGGGTTCCTGCGTGGGGGAATGCGGGTGAACGCGAAAACCCACTCCGATGATCGAGGCTAAGCCGATCCCGGGCCGTGGGGGTTCTCAGCAAAGCGGCACAGAGAGTGAGCCAAGTAGGAGTGCGCGCTCACAGATGATTGTCGTTATCGACGATGAACGCACCGTGCAGGCCACGGTGACGGCAGTTTTGCAGCGGCACGGGTTCGCGGTTGAAACCGCCCTCAACGCGGCCCAAGGCCGACGCAAGGTGGCGGAGATCAAACCGGATCTGGTGCTTTTGGATTTGGGATTGCCCGATGGGGATGGACTGGAGGTGCTCAAGGAGCTCAAGAGCGCGCACCCGGGTCTTCCCGTGATGATTCTCACGGCAAACGATTCACTCGCGAATGCCATCGAATCGATCAAGCTGGGCGCCTTTCATTTTCTGCCCAAGCCGTATGCGGTCGAGGAACTGGTGAGTCTTTGCCGGCGGGCGCTGGAGCAGCAGGTGCTGGTGGAGCGGAACGTCGTTTTGGAGAAGGAAAAGGCCCAGTTACAGGTGAAGTTGGCGGCTGCGGAGGAGCAGCTCGCGCCTGTGGCCATCAGCAGGAAAATGCGGGAGGTTGAGCAGCTCCTGGAGAGGGTGGCGCCCAGCGAGGCCAATGTGTTGCTCACGGGCGAGAGCGGCGTGGGCAAGGAAGTCATTGCCCGCTATATCCACGACCGCAGCGCAAGGGCGACCCAGTCGATGGTCAAACTCAATTGCGGCGCTTTCCCTGCCAACATGATCGAGGCGGAGCTCTTTGGGTATGCAAAAGGGGCGTTCACAGGCGCTGTGGCGTCCTTCCCAGGAATGATTGAGGAGGCCAACGGCGGCACGCTCTTCCTTGACGAGATGACCGAAATGCCCATCGAATTGCAGACCCGGTTCCTGCGGGTGCTTCAAGAACGGGAATACCGGCCGCTGGGGACCACCAAAAGCCGGCCGGTGGAATTCCGTTTGGTCGCAGCGTGTAACCGGCCCCCCGCGGTGGCAGTCCGGGAAGGGCGCCTGCGCGAAGATTTGTACTACCGGTTGAAGACCTTCGAGATCGATATTCCGCCGCTTCGTGAACGACGTGAGGATCTGGCCAAGCTCACAGATACTTTTTTGCGGCGCTTTTCCAAGCAGCTGCGCAGAACGGTGCCTCAGCTCGACGGGGAAACGATGGAACTTCTGCGTGCCTATCCATGGCCGGGCAACGTTCGGGAGCTCCAGAATGCGATCGAGCACGCGCTGGTGCTGTGCGAGGGCCCCGTCCTGCTTTGCAGACACCTTCCCAGGGAAGTTCAAAGACCCGACTTGGCGCTCTCAATGGCCGCCCGGGCGAGTGCCCCGGTTTCCTTCATGGACGCTGAACGCGAAGCCCTCGTGGAAGCCTTGCGGCGCTCGGACGGGAATAAGGCCAAGGCGGCAAAGCTGCTGGGCATCCACCGGGGAACCATCTACGTGAAGCTCCGCCAGTTTAGCATTTCGGTTTAAACCGTGGAATGACCCATGCCGTGTGGGATGGGCGTCCAGCTCGTGGACAGCCGTGTCGTCGGCCCACAGACTGCGCATCGGAGGACGCCATTCATGGGCTGGAAGCCAATGGAACATGCCAACCCTCAGGCGCGGGTCATTTGGTTGTCGCACAATTCGCCAAAGGCCAGGGCGGCCGAGCGCAGCTTGCGCAGCCCCAACTCGAGCCGCGTTTTAATCGTGCCCAGGGGGATCCCGGTCTGAGCGGCGATCTGGCGTTGTGAGAGCCCGTTGAAAAACGCGAGTTGCACGACTTCCTGTTGGGCTTGGGGCAGATTTGTCAGCATCCGGCTGAGGGCATCCCCGCGCTCACTTTGTGCGGCGACCTCATCGGCCCCGAGGTTAAGGCTCTCGCAAACGGTGGTGCTCTCTTGCCGGAACCGATCCTGGGCCCGTCCATAGGCCGACATCCGGCGGATGCGATCGATGGTGCGACGGCGTGCCAAGGTCACGATCCAGCTGCGGGCGTTGCCTTTGTCCACGCAATAGCTGGCGGCATGGCGCCAGATTTCCATGAGGGTTTCCTGCACGAGGTCATCGACATCATGGTCATTGTAAATCATCCGGCTGATCACCATCCGCAGCAGCCTGTGATGGCGGCGGTGGATGGCGGCCAGGGCGGCTTCCTCCCCATGCTGAATGCGGCGCATGAGTTGTTCATCGGTCTCATCGGCCGCGGGAGTCGGGGCGGAGGATACTGGGCTATGCTGTTGGTCTAAGGAGTGAAGCATGGAATTCGGTAGGTTAGGTTCAATGCTTCCTTTTGCATCTGCCGTGCCATGGCGCTTTTCCGGGGGAAATGTCCGGTCAAAGGGGTAGGAGTGTCGGAAAAGCCGACGCTTTGTCGTCTGGATCCGACGACAAAAGGCCCCGGAACGAGGGGTAAACGCCCAAAATGCCCAAGGACGCAGAGGCAGTTGGGCGCTGCCGTAGTTTGGAGGAGCCAACGGGCCTCCCATCTGCGTATTGATGGCCTCATGGACGCTGAACTTCCCATTCCCGCAGCGCGTTTAGCTACCTTCGTGCGACAACATGCGCATGACGTACGCAATCGTTTAAACAGCCTTGAACTTGAAGCCGGTCTCTTGGAGGAAATCGTGACCGATGAGGAAGGAGCCGCCAGCATCAAACGCATGCGCAAGCAGATGCGGGCGCTGGCTGAACAGATGAGGACGCTCTCCACCCTCTTCCAAGACCCGGAACCCATGGCCGGCACAATTTCCGCGCGGGAACTGTTTCTGATCTGGCGCGAGCAACATTCAGCGCTGTCTTCCTCCCTAGAGGTGCGCTGGGTGGATGAAATCGGGGATGAAAAAGTGTGTGTGGACGTGGGCCTGATGGCGACCGTGTTGAGCGAGCTACTACGGAATGCGGTTACGTTTTCGGCCAGTTCCGTCGTGACCGCCACAGCACGGCGAGAGAAGCGGGAGGTTGTTTTCGAGTTGCTTGAGCCCAAGCTCGAACCCGTTGATCCCTCGGGTTGGGGGCAAGCCCTCGCCAGTACGCTTTGGGGGGGCTACGGGCTGGGTCTCTGGGCCGTGGGTCGTCTGGCCCAAGCCAACCACGCGAGCTTTCTCCAGCAGTATGTTCCCGAGAAACGAGCGTTGGTTTCCCGCCTAGGAATGCCACTTGCCTGAATCTGGCACCGGTTTGACAGCGTCGCGTACGATCTTGAGCCCCAACGAACTGGTCCTTTCAAGGTCAAAGTCCTTTGGCAGGCCGATCCCGTTGTCACGCACGCTGAGTTGCATGGTGCCCGTATCCCCGAGCTTGAGAGCGACGATGACCTGGAGGTTGTTTTTCACGCGGTGGTGAATCTCGCGGCGCAGAACGGTCTCGTTTTCAAGGGCCTACCTGGAAGACTTCCAGAATCGTGTCAGCCAATGTCTGAAGAATGCTGCCCGGTGAATTGGCCAGCGCTTGAACCAGCGCCGTCAACGAGCGGATTTCCCTCTCGTAATCCGGTGGCCGCGAGGGGTGCCGCTTCAATTCCTCGGTGAGCAGGATCGACTCCAGTGGCAGGCCCTCGCGGGGAAGCAAGGCTGCCGAATGATCTTGAGCTAATTGAATACTAACAAATATTCGTTCCTTGCCTATTTGCAAGGGCTCCCCGCCATCGACCTCCACAAGCACCGCTTTGTAATGCCCCGGGGTCGGGGCGGTCATCCCCGATGAATGGTTGCTGGGGCGCGATTGCGCGTGCCCGAGGGCGAACATTTGCAGAAAAACTAGCCCCCACCATACGGCCGGATCCACGGGCTGTGGCGAATCGATGTAAGGACGCGGTAAACGCCACCAAACTTATGAAACTGACCACACTCGAAGACTTGTTCCAACACGAGCTTAAAGATCTCTACAGCGCGGAGAACCAACTGGTGAAAGCCTTGCCGAAAATGGCCAAGGCGGCATCTCACGAAGAACTCAAAGCGGGGTTCACTGAACATCTTCAACAGACCAAGGTCCACGTCGAGCGCCTCCAAGAGATCGGCAAAAGCCTCGGGGTCTCGTTGACCGGGCACAAATGCAAAGCCATGGAGGGGATCGTGGAGGAAGGAAGCGACCTGATCAGCGAAGATGCCGAGGATACCGTGCGCGACGTGGGTTTGATCGGTGCGGCCCAACGGGTCGAGCACTATGAGATTTCGGCGTACGGCACCGCCCGCGTGATCGCCCTGCACCTGGGTTACGAGGACGTTGCCAATCTTCTGGGAGAAACCCTCCAAGAGGAGAAGATGACGGACCAAAAGCTCACGCAACTTGCTGAGACGGCGATCAACGCCGAAGCACCACGGGCCGGAAGGTAGCCACCGGGGGAGAGCGGCGGCAGGGCGGGTCTCGGGCTTTGCGTAACCCGGGAGGAGTCTTAATAAGAAGGGCTCTTCGCTGTTTCGTGTGGGTAGAAAAGCAATAAACGCCAGTCGAACAGAGGATCTGGCGATTTGGGAACCTCCGGTGGCTCCTCGGCGGAGGGCC
>JAYVTN010000372.1:0-5370 GCA_043788785.1 Spartobacteria bacterium
TGATTCCGAAACGTTGCGCCGTTGCGCACTTTGCGTGAAACCCACCGGCAGCTGGCTTCCACGCAATATTCGGGTGGCTTGGGTTACACTCACACGGTCCCAGCCCCAAGCCCAAATCCTCCGTACGTGGCGTGGAAAAGCAGGGTGGTGGGTTTCACGCAACGGTCGCAAAGGCCATCAACGTTTTCGGGACCGGAAATTCGGGGACATGACCAAGCTCACCAAGGCTCCTTTTGCTACCTGCGGCTCCAACCCTGAAAAGGCATTGACCACAGATTTCACAGATTTTCACAGATGCCTCATCAAGCATTTCCAGAGCGGCGTCCAAAAATAAGGACCGCGACTCCTCCAGCGATAAGACCAAACCCCAGGATTGGCGGCAACGGGACGGTCTTGGTCCGCTCGGCTGTGGCCTTGATGGGTCCAATATCCAGCACGGTTTCCTGGGTCCTATAGCTGAACTTTTGATAACCGAGCACGGCGACGCCGCAAAGGATCAATACCAAGGCAAGAATAAGGGTGGGTTTCATAATGGGTCAGCGGATCTAGCCCTTGGGGCGGCGTCCGGTTAAGAAGGAGAGGACCATGAGGACTAAGAAGATAAAGAAAAGGATCTTGGCAATCCCGATGGCGCTCCCGGCAATGCCGCCGAATCCAAGGACTCCGGCAATGATCGCGATCACGAGAAAAACGAGTGTGTAGTGCAACATGGGGGCGGGAAATAGTTAATGGGATAGTGGGTGGCGAAACTGGGGGTATTTTCCGGTAAATCCGGGGCAAGTTCTATTGGGGAGCTTCGGCCAAGGGCGGGTGCGCGGCCAATACTTCCTATGAACGGATCAATAGCTTTGGGGAATGAGCTTAAGGTGCGGGCACATTGGGACTACGGCCCCTCGTGGGCCTTACCTGCGGACTCTTGTCCACACGCGTCTAGGAAAGATGGTGGGCCCCTTCGGGTCAAGGAACCGATTTGCATGGGGGTCGAAGGAGGGCTTCCGGTCCGGTCGTCCCATGCCCGGGAATTGCGTTGGGATATGGCGTCTTCTCCCCCTGGGCGTGGCATTCCAGGGCCGCCCGAACCCGTAAAGAAAGCGCTTGCAATCCGGGCAGTACCGCCCCATTTTTCGCCCCTCGATTTTGCGGGGTCTTAGCTCAGTTGGTAGAGCGCCTCAATGGCATTGAGGAGGTCAGCGGTTCGATCCCGCTAGGCTCCATTTTTCCGCAACCGACAGGTCGGCGTGAACCGGACACCCGCGAACGGGCGCCCTAATTTCTCATTTCCCACGACGTTGCCCAGGGCTCCTGGAAGTCCGTAAATCGACATAAGTTGTGCCGCCCTTTCAGGGCTTCGCCGTGGGTGGTGCCGAATCCCAGGGCGTTGCCCTGGGCTGGGGCTAGAGATGCCCCGTTGGGGCGATCGGCCAACGGCCCGATCCCGATCGGCCAACGGCCCGATCCCGATCGGCCAACGGCCTGATCTCGGGAAGGCCAACGGCCTGATCTATCCCCAGCCCAGGGCAACGCCCTGGGATTCGGCCCCACCCACGGCGAAGCCCTGACGACGGACCGTGGTTCGATTCGCGATCAAAGCAGAGGCGGCCGCGACCATCGGTCACGAGTGGCGCAATAACGCGAATGGACCTTCTCAAACGGGATTGACCTGGCGGATCGAAAAAGGGGCCCTCCTGGTCGGCGTAAAAAAGCTCCTCGAGATTCCGGCTGGCCAATGGATTGAGCTGGCCATGGAGTGGGGAACTCAAAGGACTTTGAGAAAGCTCATGCACAGGTACTGCAGGAGAGCATGCTCGTGGAGCCATTTTAGCATCAGTCCAGAGCGCAGCGTCGGGTCTTGGGGATCCTCGCTGGCATCCAGATACGCGGGGACTGTGAATCGGTGGCTGGGCCGTGTTGCAAGTGTCGCATCCATCAGCGTCTGGCATTCCATCCCGACTGCGCGGGCTAGCTCGCGGTGATCGGCGTCCTTTCCCCATACATCGGGCCATGGGCCGTATCCGTCACACAGGGCGGCCACGATGCAAAAGCCCGGGACCGGCAAGCTGGCAACCGCAGGGAGCAAAAGAATATCCGACGCCACCAGGAGCCCACCTGGCTTGAGAACCCGGGCGGCTTCTGCAAAAAATCGGCGCCGGGAAGCGAAATGGAACATGGCCTCAACACAGAGCACGCGCTCGAAGCTGGAATCAGGGAAGGGCAAGGCACACGCGTCCCCATCGATCCACTCCAGGCAGTTGCCATTTTGGGGTGCCAGAGTCCCGCAAATCCCCAGTTGACGGTGGTCGATGTTCAAACCGGTCAAATGCATGGACTGGAATCCTGTATTGATGTGCTCCAGCGTGCCGCCCAAGCCGCAGCCTACATCGAGAAGGCACTGGCCCGGAGCCAAGTCCGCCATCCCGAGCAGAACCGTATTCAACTTCTCTTGGCCGCGGGTGAATTCACCGGGGCCCAGCGTCGCTTGCCCGCCTTCCCAGTAACCCAGATGGACATCGCGCGAGCCGCGCCCCCGCTGGAATGCCTCGATGAGAAAATCAAAATACGCTGGAACAACGGGTTTCATGGGGCGCTTTCTTGGAGAGTTAGTGTACCGCTCCACAATTAACGTACCCTTTGTTGCGCGCAAAATGGCCCGCCGCCAAGGCGCGAGGAGGGAGCATGTTCGTTGCAACCTGTGACCGAGGAGCAACGCGGGCGCCGGGCCATTTTCCGCGCAACCCCGCACCCCCTTGGGTCCGCTGTTGTTTGCGCGCTGGGCTGCGTTGCTCGCCCGGCCGGTGTGATCCACACACACTCACTTCGCTCGCGCCTTGCCCGGCACACAAATCCAAAGCCGCAAAGGTTACGTAAATTGTGGAGCGGTACACTAGGCTGGTATAGGCAATCGGATATCCGATCCCCCCGGGTAACGATTTAGCTTTAGCTCTCCCATTCCAGCTTTTTCTTCAGCCCCAGCAATACATGGATTGTGCGTCATTGGCCAAAGCCATGAAACTGCACACCGTCCATCGGTTGACGGTTCCTTCCACGGGGGTAACCCGGTGCAGATACCGGCCTGAATCCACGAGGATCATGGAGCCTGGGGGCAGGCGGAAAGTGGCCGACTCCAATTGGCTTAGATCAGGGCGCAGATGCTTGCCTTGGTCGCTGTTCATGGGAATCGCGTTTGGAGAGTCCTGCCGATAATTGTAGACCTCCAAGGCGCCGCCATCCCCGGGTTGGCTCAGCGCAAGGACGAAGGAGAGCATCTGCGGCTGGATCAACGAGCACAGGTGGGCGTAGCTGGGGCGCAATGCCTGTTCGTTATCCACGTGGGCAGGGATATAGCCGCCCGGCAGATGGCAGCGGATGGTGGTGAACATGTACCGTTGCCCCGGCTGGATCCCAGGTGGGGGCCTGAAGGAGCGTCCGCCATCGAGTGCCGACATGGTCGCGCAGAGATGGCCGGCTATCCCCGGCCCGCCTGGTGAGAGCTCCCGAAGGTGGTCCTCAAACCCGGGGACTTTCCCGAAGTACTCTCCCAGGTTACGGGCAAGGTTGAGGTTCTCCCCATAGAAGAAGGCGCGGAACTTCTCTGGGAACCAGGTCTGGAGGAAGGGCGGATCGTGGCGCTCCAGACGCGGGATGAGTTCCTGGACGACCTCCGGGCGATAGACGTTATGGACGATGGCCCCGTGGAGCTCGCCTGCACGGAGCTTTGCGAAGGTGTCCGGAAATTGCGTGGCCTCACTGGCATCCAGCTCCAGCAATCGGAAGAAGGATCCCACCGTTCGGGTAGAAGCAGGGCTGTGAGTGGACATACGGGATTTACCCGCCAGCCCGCCATGCTTGTCTAGCCTCTTCGTGCGCTCCCGGGACATCCCTTGCACAGCGGTTGCATGCGTTTGTTCTCTCTGGGGAGGCGGCCAACGCGACCCAACGGGCCCCATCCCACCGGTAGGAGCATCACCGCACGACGGCGTTTCAGGAGGAATATCGCGCGTTTTTGGAGCGTCACCGAGTGGCCTTCGACGAACCCGTATGTGTGGGATTAGGGCGCCCATTCAGGGCTTCGCCGTGGGTGGGGCCGAATCCCAGGGCGTTGCCCTGGGCTGGGGATAGATCAGGCCTTCGGCCTTCCCGAGGCAGGGCGTCGGCCTGTGGAATCAGGCCGTTGGCCGGTCGGCATTCAGGCCGTTGGCCGATCAGAGTCAGGCCGTTGGCCAATCGGAATCGGGCCGTTGGCCGGAGGCAAGTGCGCCCCCGGAGGGGTCGTGGAAATTAGCCCCTGGTTCCAAACCCGGGGTTAGCCGGATGTAAAAAAGTCCGCCCCGGAGGCGGCGGGGGAACGGCCCGCTCTGTGGCCCGGAGGGATTACCGACTTTCGGGGCCCTGGGCAACGTCCTGGGAATGAGAGATTAGGGCACCCATTCAGGGCTTCGCCGTGGGTGGGGCCAAATCCCAGGGCGTTGCCCTGGGCTGGGGATAGATCAGGCCTTCGGCCTTCCCGAGGCAGGCCGTCGGCCTGTGGAATCAGGCCGTTGGCCGGTCAGAGTCAGGCCGTGGGCCGGTCGGAATCAGGCCGTTGGCCTGTCGCCCGAACGGGGCACGCGCAACCCACCGGGAGAGGGCACAAGCCCGCCCGCCGGAAATTCCCCGGGCCCAACTGGGCATCGGGGCGCCCTAACGGGGCATCCCTAGCCCCAGCCCAGGGCAACGCCCTGGGGATGGATCCGCCAGAGTGGTTCCAGCCCTGCAAGGGCGGCCCAAATTATGTCCCAGTCGCTCGCCCGTCTCCCCGTTCACCTTGTGTTCAGCACCAAAGGCCGTGCGCACGTACTTCACGAGGGTATCCGTTCCGCGCTGCACGCCTACATGGCGACAGTCCTCCAAAACATGGCGTGCCCGGCCGTGCTCATCAACTCTGTCTCCGATCACGTCCATATCTTGTTCGAACTGGCCCGCACCGTCTCGGTGAGCCAAGCCGTGGAAGAGGTCAAGAAATCCTCTTCCAAATGGCTCAAGACCCAAGCCCCGGAGTTCAGCGGTTTTGCCTGGCAAGGGGGTTATGGGGCGCTTGCCGTCAGTGCATCCAACGAGTGCGCCGTGCGCGACTATATCGCCAACCAGCAGGAGCATCACCGGACGAAACCGTTTCAGGAGGAATATCGCGCGTTTTTGGAGCGTCACCGAGTGGCCTTCGACGAACGGTATATGTGGGATTAGGGCGCCCACGCGGGATTAGGCCGCCCTTCCAGGGCTTAGCCGTGGGGGGCACCGAATCCCAGGGCGTTGCCCCATAAGCGCTAACCCCCCGGGACTGAGATTAGGCCGCCCTGGCAGGGCTTCGCCGTCGGTGAATGCGCAACCCAGGGC
>JAYVTN010000373.1:0-26302 GCA_043788785.1 Spartobacteria bacterium
TTTGCTTCCTTGGCTTGATCCCTTATCTCGGGATTGTGCTGTGCTGGATCCCGGCTGTGATTATCGCGGCTGTTCACGGAGGCAGTTGGATCATTCCCTCCAGTCCTTGGTGGGCGTTTCCTTTGGCCGTTACGGTGATCTTCGCCATGGTTCAGCAAATCGATGGCCTCTTTGTGACTCCGAAAATCGTGGGCGAATCCGTCGGGTTACATCCGATGACGGTCATCGTTTCGGTTTTTGTTTGGAGTTTGTTGATGGGCGGTTTGCTGGGGGCGATCTTGGCGGTCCCGCTGACGGCGACTTTGAAGGTCTTGCTTCGGCGCTATGTGTGGGATCGGAGCTTCGCCGGACGCGATCCTGGACCGGAGCCGGGATCCGAGGCGATCGAGCCAGGTCAACCGGTTCCAGTGGCTGGCCCATGAGCGAACCGGTTCCCAAAGCAGCACAGGATCCGGTCAAACCGGAGGTTGCGGTGGCGGCCCGGGTGCGAGCGTTGCGGCGCAAGAAGGTTGCGCGGGACGCGCTGATAGCCGGCACGTGTGGACTGCTGGTTCTTGTATTCGTGAGCTATGGGATCTGGAGGATGGCCAAGGATTCCAAAAGGACCCGCGACAACACGCTAGTCGGGCTTATCGTGGAAAAGCAGTTTACGCCATTGGAGGAGGAGCTGATCACCTTCGGACGCAACGGGCTCAAGAGTAAGCGGCAGGAAGGTGAGTACCTGCTGAAAGTCCAAGTGGAAGGCTACCCCCAGGTTTTCGAGGTACCCGTGGAGAAGTACACCTACAACGCCAAACGGGTCGGCGACGGCTTGACCTTTGTGCGTCTGGGCGGGGACAAGTCGGACAAGTCGGACAAGTCGGACAAGTCGGACAAGTCGGACAAGTCGGACAAGTCGGACAAGTCGGACAAGTCGGACAAGTCGGACAAGTAACTTCGTCGGGTATCGTTTGCCTCTTTTAGCAAGCCGAAAGGGCCGCCGCGCAGGCGCCGCAAATAAAAAGCCGTGCCCTTTGGCAGGGCACGGCTTTTTTGGAGAAGCCCGGATGGGCTAGCAGCCGTAGAGACACTGGGCCAAGTAACCGCTGAGGGCGGTGAGGCGGTTGTCCTTGCGGAACTGCTCGATCTTCTTACGGTCAACGGCCAAAGCACGTTCCCAGAGCCAGAGAAGGTTGTTGGTGCTCACGGTGAGCACGTCGGTGATGTTGACCGGGTCGTCGACCCGCGGGGCTTTGACGTCAAAACAGATCGGGCCTGCATATTTGGCGTCTTGGAGGACCACCAGGAGGGCTAGATCCTTGAGGGGCTCAGTGTAGCCAAAGGGCAGATCCTGGTCGTAGCGCTGTCCGTCCTGGGAGTTGAGATGGATGTGGAAAAGCTTGTTGGCTTCCAGGCAGAGCTCGATATCCCAAACGAAATCCAAGCCGGCGATCCGGGAGTGCGCCGTTTCAGGGTTTAGTCCGAACATGGGTTGGAGATCCTTCTCCAAACGGCTGATAAGATAGAGCACTTCGCCCACGTTGGCCATGTACATGTTGGCCCGCGGTTCATTGGGCTTGGGTTCGATGGCAAACTTGATCTTGGTGCCGTAGTTCTTCTTCGCGTACGCGCCCACCTTGTTGAAGCCTTCGATCAGGCGTTTGAAGGCGTCCCGGCCGTTTTTGGCCAGTACGAAGTCGAACCCTTCGCGGCCGTTCCAGAATACCATGGTCTTGGCACCGAGAACCGCGGTGGTGTCTACGGCACGGAGGGCGTTTTCCATGCCCAACTTGCGTACGTTGGGATCGTTGGAAGTCATGGCGCCATCCTTGAAGATGGGAGCAGCAAAGAACGAAGGCGTGTACATGGCACACTTGAGCCCCAGTTTCTTGGCGATCTTAGCCGCTTTCGGAGCCTCTTCGGCAGTGATTTCCACGTCGTGGGCTTCGTAGAAGGACATGCCGGTTTCTGCCAGGATAGGCAGCCGGTCGAGCATGGGGATGGCCTCACGGGTGGGACCACCAAAGGGATCGTTGCCCGGACCGATGTTCCAGACGCCCGCGCCTAGACCGTTTATGCCGACTTTGTTTTTGAGGAGGATGGGACTAGCCATAATGTAGGACAGGATGTGATAGGGTTTGAAGGGTGGGTACAATGCCGAAAAGCTCTCAGAGTTGTCACCAAGGAATTGGGGATGTTCCCGAAATGGCCACAGCTTAGGGTCGGAGGTTTGCCTTTCAGGGAACGGATTGGCCTTTGGCGGCCTCCCATAATGCGTACCAGTCTTCGCGTTCGAGTTGGATCTCAGCCGCTTTGGCCGCCATTGCCAGGCGCTGCTCGATCCGGTTGGTGCCGATGATGGGCAGGAACTGGGCAGGATGCGCAAGGATCCACGCGTACGCCAACTGGTCGAGGCTGGCCCCATTGTATTTGGGGGCCAATCCGGCGGCTGTGATACCAAGACGCATGGCGGCGGGATTGGCGGGATTCATGAGAGCTCCCCCGGCTAAAGGGGACCACGCCATCGGTCTGAAACCCAGCTTTTGGCATTGGTCTGTGGTCCCGTCATAGATGGGGTCCATGTGCAGGAGGCTGAACTCGACCTGGTTGGTTGCCAAAGGCTGCTCCATGTAGGAATTCAGCAGCTCGAATTGGTGGGGGTTGTAGTTGGAGACACCCGCACTCCGGATTTTGCCCTCTTGGAGCAGCTGGTTGAACCCGCGCGCGGTTTCCTCCGCACTGGTGAGCTTCTGGCTTCCCACTGGCCACGGCCGACGTAAGCTTCTGCCAATGGCAAGTATCGGTATTCGAAATATTCTGCGCGTTGTGCGCCAAACCGTTCCGGGCGTCTATTTGGATGGCTGCGAGCTTGGTGATATCTTGGTGCCGCGCCGGTACGTGCCTGAATCGGCAAAGGAGGGTGAGCTTCTGGATGTTTTTGTTTACCGGGATTCCGAAGATCGGTTGGTGGCCACCACCGAGCAGCCTTATGCGCAGGTGGGCGAGTTTGCGTTCCTGCGTGTGGTGAGTAGCGATGGGAAGCTGGGCGCGTTCTTGGACTGGGGCTTAAGCAAGGACTTGCTTCTGCCGATCCGGGAGCAGGCACACCGGGTCCGGGCCGGGCAATGGGTGGTGGCGGCAGTGGCGCTGGATCCTAAAAGCGGTCGCCTGATCGGCAGCACCCGATTGAACCGGTTTTTAAACCTCACCCGGCCGACCTATGCCGAGGGGGACACCGTCAAACTGTTGATCGCTGAGCAGACCGAGCTTGGATACAAAGCTATTGTTGAGAACGCGTTTTGGGGATTGCTCTACTACAGCGAACTCTCCGTCCCATTGGAAATTGGACAGAGTTTCCGGGGCTATGTGCGTATCGTGCGCGAGGACGGGAAAATTGATCTGCGGATGGACCCGGCCGGGTACGGGCGCGTGGCTCCCTTGACCGAGCAAATCCTAGCCGCACTTGAGGCTTCGGGAGGACGCTTGGATTTCGATGATGCCAGCTCGCCCGAAGCCATCCGCGCTGCTTTCGGTACGAGCAAGAAAGCTTTCAAACAAGCGCTTGGCGCCCTTTTCCGGGACCGTGCGATTCGGTTCAAGGATGGCGGTATTGAGAAGGAAGAGGTCGGAGTCAGGCGTTAGGGGGCCGATCCCGGAAGCTTCCTGTTCCGGGGTGGGGCGGACCGGGGGCTTTGGCGTACAAAATGGTCCGGGGCGATCCCGTAAACGCGTTTGAATGCCCGGGAGAACTGAAACGGGCTGGCAAAGCCAAGGTCTTGGGCCGCTTGTTTGACCAGCACACCGGAATCCAGTAAGAGCTCCGCGGCGCGGTTCATCTTCAAACGCATCAAGAAATGGTACGGGGTCGTTTGTGCAAAACGCCTGAATATGCGCGAGAGATGCACAGGAGTCATATGGCAGCCCAGGGCAGCCGCTTCGGCGGTTTGCAGACTCACAAAATTGTTTTGGATGAAGCTCCGGGCCCGTTGGTAGGAGGCAAGGGCACGGGGTTCGGCCGTGCTCGCGGGCATCGCTTTCTGGGCGATCTTGAGCAAAAGGACGCGCAGATGTGCGGCGCACAGATGGCTGGCAGCCGGTTCTTCTGCAAAGGAGTCGCGTTGGAGAGCCTCGAAGCACGCCAAGAGCTCTTGGGGCGAGGCGATCTGGGCAGGAACCCACTTGCCCAAAGGGGTAGCCGCCAGCAGGCCAACCGCTTCCGGGCCCGCGAAGTCCACATAGTATTTGCGCATGGGCCGGTCCGGATCGCTGGAGATAAGATGGGCAATGCCGGGAGCATAGGCAAAGGCCATGCCGGGCCGCAGGGCGTATCGTTTCCCGCGTAGATCCAAGGTGCCCGCTCCTTCAACGACAAACTCCACGCACTGGAACGGGAAGGTTGCCCGGTCCACCCGGTAATCTGCGGCCATCCTTTCAACGCCCCCACAGACGACTACGAGTCCGGTTGAGCATTCAGGCGCCAGGTTGAGGTAGTAGCGCTGAGCCTCGGTGACTTGCATGGAGACAAAGGCCGGACGTAGGGAAGGGGATACGGGTTGCATTCAGGGCGGGGAGACTGGGGAGATGGCGCTGGCTCTTAAACAGGTTAAGAATGCGCATGCCTCTGTCAATCCAGGCTATTCCATCTTTTAGGTATTAGGCTACCGTTCTCCTCTTCTTGGAGACCCCCCCTTCTTACTCCCTGTATGCACCCCCACTCTTTTATTTAACCCATGCAAACCCTCGAAAAGTTTTCAATCGGCGTCGGCGACCGTTTTGCCCACCAAGCCCGAGCCCAGTTACGCGCGTTTGAGTTGATTGCCGCCGACGGAGTCCAGGCCGTGCCGGTGTGGAACAAGTCCAACCGCGAACACAGTTTCATTGGCTCTGAGCCTTCCTCGGTTCTCGCCGCAGCGCAGGCCGCCGTGGACGCCTTGGATTGGAAGCAAGGCTGGCATGTCGATGCCGACCACATCCGATTGGAAACCGTCGACCGTTTTATCGCCTGCTCGGACTTTTTCACCCTCGATGTGGCCGACTCCATCGGGCAGCCGGCGTCTGCGGAATCGCTGGGCGCGTTTTTGGAAAATCATCCTGAGTTAGTCGGAACCCTCTCGATCCCTGGAATGGAGGCGCCCTTCAGTATCTCCCGGGACGAGGTCGAGCGGATTGCCGGCAAGTTCCTATTGGCGGTGCAAGATGCCGGCAAAATTTACAGGCACATCGCTGCGAGCAAAGGCGCTTTCATTGCCGAAGTGTCCATGGACGAAACAGACACGCCGCAGACCCCTCCCGAGTTGCTGGTGATCTTGGCTGCCTTGGCCGATGAAAAGATTCCCGTGCAGACCATCGCTCCCAAGTTCACGGGACGTTTCAATAAAGGCGTCGATTATGTCGGCGACCTGGCCCAGTTCGAGCGCGAGTTCCGCGACGACCTCGCGGTCATCGCTTTCGCCGTCGCCCACTACGGCCTGCCTTCCAACCTCAAGCTCAGCGTGCATTCGGGCAGCGATAAGTTTTCTCTATATCCTATCATCCGCCGCGCCTTGGCAGACACCGGCGCCGGCCTCCATCTCAAAACGGCTGGCACGACTTGGCTCGAAGAAATCATTGGACTTGCCGAATCGGGCGGAGAAGCCCTGGAATTGGCCAAGGAGATTTATGCGGAGGCCCTGGAGCATTTGGAGGAACTGACCGGCCCCTACGCAACGGTGATCGATATTGATCCCGTTCGGCTCCCCAGTGGGGCCGAAGTGGCTGCCTGGACCAGTGATCAATACACGGGAGCGCTCCGTCACGACCAGGGGCATCCACTTTTCAATCCGAGCTTCCGGCAGTTGCTCCATGTCGCATTCAAATTGGCAGCCAAGCGAGGCAAACGTTACCTGGACCTGCTCGACGCCAATGAAGCCGTCGTTGGCCGTAACGTGACCGAGAACCTCTATCAGCGTCACTTGCGGCCATTGTTCGTTGGCTTATGAAGTCGGCCATCACCATTTCGTTGGTGCCCGAAGCCAAAGGTGGACCTTTTGTTTTCTGGGATGGTTTAGCCAAAGGCTGCGAGCACGCCGCCCAACTGGGATTCGATGCTGTGGAAATATTTCCGCCATCCGCGTCCGCCATTCCGCAGGTGGAGCTTCGCGAGTTACTGCAAACGCACGGACTCCAGGTCGCAGCCATCGGCACCGGTGGCGGTTGGGTGGTCAACAAATGGACATTGACCCATCCAGAAGCGGCAGTGCGCGTGCAGGCCCGTGCGTTTATTCGCGAGATTATCGAGGTGGCGGCTGCGTTCAACGCGCCTGCCATCATTGGCTCCATGCAGGGGCGCGTGGAGGTGGGCGTCGAGCGCGAGCAGGCCACGGCCTGGATTGCCGAAGCCCTCCATGAACTCGGCCAGTATGCCGCTTCTTTGGGCCAAGTCCTTCTCTTCGAGCCCTTGAACCGTTACGAAACCAATCTGTTCAACCGGGTTGCCGATGTGACCGAATTTCTAGCGGCTTCCGGAATCGCTTCGGTAAAAATTCTTGCGGACCTTTTTCATATGAATATCGAGGAGGCCTCCATTGCTGGAGCCCTCGAAGCGGCAGGCGATTTCATCGGGCATATCCATTTCGCTGATAGCAACAGGAGAGCCATCGGGATGGGCCACACCGAAGTTGAGCACGTCGTGAGCGCGCTACGGCGGATTGGCTTCCAGGGCTATCTCTCGGGCGAACTCTTGCCATTGCCCGATAGCCAAACCGCAGCACGGCAGACCCTTGCCAGCTTCCATCACGTGACCGCCTAACACCCATGCTTAAGACCACCCTGCTGCATCCCGAAATCCTGCGTGTCGTCGCGCGCGCCGGCCATCATTCCAAAATCCTGATCGCTGATGGGAATTATCCCGCTTCGAGCAAACGCGGGCCAGGAGCCGAGTTAGTGTGTTTGCAATTGTCGCCCGGGATCCCGACGGTCGCCCAAGTGCTCCGCGCATTGCTGAGCGCGTTGCCGGTGGATTCCATCAATACGATGGGGATCCCCCCGGACGATCCGTATGCGGCATTCGGTGAGCCCCCTGCATGGGCCGAGTACCGGAGCATTGTCGAGGAGTCCGGGGGCGCCAGCATCGAGCCGATCTCGAAATGGGATTTCTACAAGGCCGTCGAATCACCCGATCACGTGCTGACCATCCAAACGGCTGATCAAGCGCTTTGGGCCAATGTATTGCTGACCCTGGGCTGTCGGACCTCCTGATCGATGCGAATCGATTCCCATCAGCACTTCTGGAAGTACTCGGAAGCCGAGTATCCTTGGATGAAGGCCCAGTGGCCGATCCGGCGCGACTATCTGCCTGAAGATTTGGCGCCTGAACTGGCCCGGGCCGGGTTGGATGGGTGTGTGGCCGTCCAAGCCCGACAATCTTTGGAGGAGACCCGCTGGTTGCTGGAATTGGCTGACGGCTCGCCCATGATCCGCGGCGTTGTGGGCTGGGTGGATCTGCGCTCGGAGCAGGTCGAAGCTCAGCTAGAGTTGTTCGCAGCGAACCCCAAATTGGTGGGTGTCCGCCATGTCGTGCAGGACGAACCCGACGAGCGCTTCATGCTTGGGAAAGCCTTCCAGCGTGGTATAAGCAAACTCAAGGGATTCGGATTGAGCTACGATCTTTTGGTTTTTCCCAATCAACTGTCGGCAGCCATTGAGTTGGTGGGCGCGTTCCCGGACCAGTCCTTTGTACTCGATCACTTGGCCAAACCTGCGATCCGCGATGGCACCCTGTCGCCTTGGGATGCGCATATCCGTGCGCTTGCCCTCCATCCCAATGTCATGTGCAAAGTTTCGGGCATGGTGACCGAAGCACGCTGGAACGGCTGGCAGCCCGCTGACTTCCCTCCTTATCTGGACTTGGTTCTGGAGGCATTCGGCCCGGATCGCTTGATGTTCGGCTCGGACTGGCCGGTGGCACTTTTAGCCGCACAGTACGAGGACGTGTGCTCGCTTGTGCGCGGCTACTTCTCGCAAATGGGGCCCGAGGTGGAAGCGAAGATATTCGGACTCAATGCTGCCCTTTTTTACAAATTATGACTGCCGCCATCCCCACCCGTCCCTTAGGCCGTACCGGTCTGCAAATGCCTGTGTTGAGCTTTGGCGCCTCCTCCTTGGGCGCGGAGTTCCGCAATGTGACGTTAGAAGAGATATTCGGCAGTGTGCGGGCGGCTCTGGAATGCGGGCTGAACTTTATTGATACGTCCCCGTTCTATGGACGCGGGATGAGTGAGGTGCTTTTGGGGATGGCGCTTAAGGATGTGCCGCGCGAGAGCTATCTGCTCGGGACCAAGCTAGGACGCTACGACCTGGGCCACTTTGACTTTTCGGCAAAGCGGGTGGCCGAGAGTCTCGATGTCTCCTTGCATCGCCTGCGCACGGACCATCTCGATATTGTGCTCTGCCATGACATCGAGTTCGTGCCGATGCAGCAGATTGTCGAAGAAACCATTCCTGCCCTGCGCAAGGCTCAGCAAGCTGGCAAGGTGCGGTTCATCGGAATTTCCGGGTACCCGATGAAAGCCTTCAAGTTCGTGCTGGGGCAAACGGACTTGGACTGCGTGCTGAGTTACAACCAGTACACGCTGCAGAACACCCGGTTTGCCGAAGACATTGTCCCGGTGCTCAAGGAGCGCGGAATCGGAGCGATGAATGCGGGGCCGTTCTCTGCCCGGCTTCTGACCAACGCGCCTCTTCCGGCTTGGCTCAAAGAGCCCGAGGACGTGAAAACGGCCGCGCGTCAGGCTGCGGCGTTGTGTGAGAATCGAGGCGTCGACATTGCCAAGCTGGCTTTGCAATTCTCCTGTGCCCATCCCGATATCGCCACCACGGTCGCGGGTTCGGCCAATCCGAAAAACATCCGGAACTGGGCCCAATGGTTGGGCGAGCCGATCGACCACGAGCTATTGAAAGAAGTACAGGCCATCTTTGCACCGGTGAGAAACAGCGGTCACCTCGAAGGATTGCCGGAAAACAACTAAGATGAAAGCCATCCAACTTGAAAAGCCGGGTTCGTTCCGGTTCATCGAAATCGCGGAGCCCAGCAACCCGGGACCCGGGGAAGCATTAGTGCGCATGCATCGGATCGGGATCTGCGGAACGGATTACGGCGGTTTTCTCGGGAAAATGCCTTTCTACAGTTATCCGCGGGTGCCGGGGCACGAGTTAGGGGTGGAAGTGGTTGCTGTGGGAGATGGCGTTGCCAATGTCCAGGTCGGGGACCGCTGCTCGGTGGAGCCCTACATCAATTGCCAGCGCTGCTACTCGTGCCGACGCGGCCTTACCAATTGCTGCGAGAATCATCTGACCTTGGGTGTCATGTGCGAGGGCGGTATGTGCGAGCGCATGTTGGTGCCTGCCCGTAAATTGCATGTCTCCAAGACGCTCAGCTTCGACCAGTTAGCCTTGGTGGAGACCTTGGCAATCGGATGTCATGCTGTCGACCGTGGCAATCCGAAGCCCGGCGATTTCGTCCTGATTATCGGAGCCGGACCGATCGGCCTGTCGGCAGTCGAATTCGTCAAGGTGGCCGGCGCGAAATGCATCGTTCTAGACATCAACGAGGCGCGTCTGGATTTTTGCAAAAGCACCATGGGCGTCGATCACACGATTTTGGTGAAAGGCGATGGTTCGGAGTTGATCGCCTTGGAGGAGATCACAAACGGCCAGCGTGCTGACGTGGTCATCGATGCGACAGGGAGCAACAAATCGATGAGCAGGGCTCTGGATTACTGCGCGTTTGGAGGGCGTTTGGTCTATGTGGGGATTACCCAGCAGGAGCTCACCTTTCTGCACGCTCCCGTGATGCATCGGCGGGAGCTGTCGATTATGGCCAGTCGCAATGCATTGAGCCGGGATTTCGCACGAATTATCGCCCTCATTGAGGAAGGCAGGATCAACACGCAGCCTTGGATTACGCATCACTGTAAGTTCGATGAGCTCATCGAGACGTTCCCGGCGTGGCTCAAGCCCGAGAGCGGAGTGATCAAGGCCGTCGTGGACCTGGCGTGAGCTTGCCGGACCGCCGCCCGGGATGCCAGCATGGCGCTAACTTGGCGGCGGGTGGCATGCTAAAGCATGAACTCCGAACCGCCGGGCCGAACCGCTCCGGGGTTCGGAGTTCAGGCCTTAGCCTGTTAAAGGCGCCGCCAAGTTAGCGCCTATGTTGGGGCGTTGCTCTGGGCTGAAATAGATCAGGCCGTCTTGAGCGACGTTTCCAGCAGACGGCGGCGGCGCGAATACAACCAGAGTAAGATTACCGCGATTGCTATCAGGAGCCATTCTCCGGGTTCTGGGATGCTTGGGACGTTGTCCGAGTTGCCGGGTTGTAGGTCGTTTGCTCGATACTGTTCGGCAGTTTCAAGTACCACGGCTCCTGTAAACGGCGTCACGATTTGGAGCTCAAGAGCTAGTTTGATCGCATTGTCCAGATCGCTGCTGGGCCCGCCTGCGCTTCGGCGGAGCACTTCCTCCAAACCCCATAAACGGGCGAGTTGACGGTCGGATTTAGCCCCGTCCTGAAGTTCGGTTTTAAGAACCCGTTCACGCTGGGCTACGTATTCAAGCCGGTGGCCGCGCCATTGCTCGAGGAGTTCTCGAAGATCGGCCACAGGATCCCCGCTCAAATCGACCCTGTGAATCCGTGGGGCTGCACCGAGTTCTTCGAGAATGCGGTTGGGCCCGGCTCCGAGAGCGAGGTCGTAAAATGGGGGTGGGGTCCGCTCCCTTTCAAGGCGCTGGAGGAGCGGTTCGCTGCGATCCAAGAGGACCGGTTGTGGGCCATGGATCCATAAGAGGGCGCTATTGTGGTGAGCCGCTGCCAAATCCCAGGCATGAACAAGCGCGGAGAGGTTGTCCGTGCCACCCCGGGGATGCTGGGCTTTGAGCCATGCGGTGCTTTCAGGACCTTTTGAAATAACCACCTCTTCGCCAGCGAACACCAGATCGATCCCGGCAAGCGATTGCAGGGCGTCTGCGATTGCAGGAAGCCTGCTCGCCATTTCCTTGGATCCATCGACGACAACCACCACATGAGCGGGGGCTTTCACCGCACGACTGGACACCGTTTGGCGAATGGCATATTGCGGATCGGTGGGATCGTCTGTCCAAGCCGGGGTCGAAGCACCATCGGTTTCGGCGATCCATGGACTTTGGGTATTGAAGCTACCTGCAGGGATTTGGCGGCGCACTTCGGTGCCTTCCTTCCCCAAAGCAACGTCGGATTCCAGCCACAAGTCATGCTTGAAGCTTTCGGGGAAACTGAAATTGGCTTCAGCGATTCTGGGGAGCGAGAAGGCGCTGCGTCGCTCGTCGATGAGTCGCAGTGGCGAAGTGATGCCGATCCGCACGCGCATTTCGCCATGGGCAGGAACGGGAAAGCATTGGACCAGGACCCTGTCCGGCCCGCAGGTGGTGACCAGGACGGGGTCGCGTCTCTGACTGACCACCTGCTGGTAGGCAGTGCGCACCTGGGAGCGTTTGCCAAAAGCTGCTTCGCGCGGTTCGCCATTGATCCAGAGGGTCAACCGAGAGACGGCAGCTCCCGGCGGGAGTTCAAGCTGGGTGCGGGCTTCCGCTGCGGACTGGGAATCGTTTTTGAATACGAGTGTCCACTCCAGATAGGCGTTCAAAGCGCGTGCTTGGATTTTCCCGTCCAGACGCGAGTTGACTACGGTCAGCCCCGGAACCTTGTCGGCGACCTCCGTGCCTCCCAAACTGCTGTCCCATGAACGTTCGAAGACGCCTCCTGTTCCTTCAGGGCCTTGCGGCTTGGGCGCGGAATTATAGGGCTCGCCCGTGATCCGGAAGTACGTTTTACGCGCGGCAGTCATGGACTCCGGACGGGTATCTTCGTCGAAAAGACGCCCGGTTATCCATGGGGTGAGTTGACCGTAGCAGGCTTTAAGGAGCGTCTCCCGGGAGGCGACGATGCGGAGAAGTTTTAAACCGCGCATTTGTTCGGAATGCACGGGGCTGTCGGCCAGACGCAACCCGTGGCGGGTCATCGCATTGAGGCCCTCACCTCCGAGCAACAGGACCAAGGTGAGGACGACCGTAAGCCATAGGCGCCGAACCGGGTATTCCGGAGACGCGAGTTGCCTCAGGATAAATGCCGCCCGCAAGGTGAAGATCAGTGCGATGCACGGGGTCAAGGGAAGCAACCCCCATCCGAATATCGCCAGGGCTATGACGGCTAGAGGGGTCAGCGGCACAAAAAGCACGGTATAGATCAGTGCCACCAGCAGGGCTGCGACGTTGGCGTGAACCAGCAGCGCTAGCCGTTTTGGCTCCCAATTGCGCAGGCTTACCCAGAGCGCAAGATTAGCCAGAGGCACCAGTGCGACCAGGATGACATTCCCCCAACGCGGAAGGGGATCGAAAAAAGTTGCCGCGCACTGGTGGGTTGCCAGCTCGATCCCCAAGGTCACCAAAGGAAGGATGACACCGAATATGAGCAACCAAGGTCGCACTTTGGGCCGTGCTGCGGAACTGGTGGAGGGCGGCGGCTGGGGTTGGCTCATGTTTACGGCAGGGTGTGGGGGCAACAGTGGACCTTATGGACCTTATGGACCTTATGGACTGGCGTCGCCGCCTTCAATGGCAGGCGGCACAGCCGTTGGCGAAGAAGTCGTTACCCTTGTCGTCTACCAGGATGAAGGCAGGGAAATCGCGGACCTCGATTCTCCAAACGGCTTCCATGCCGAGTTCGGGGTACTCGAGCACTTCAACCTTGGTGATGTTCTCTTTTGCCAGGATCGCTGCGGGCCCGCCGATACTGCCGAGATAGAATCCGCCGTGTTTCTTGCAGGCCTCGGTGACTTGTTTGGAACGGTTGCCCTTGGCGAGCATGATCATGGAAGCGCCCATGGATTGGAAGAGCTCCACGTAGCTGTCCATGCGCCCGGCAGTGGTGGGGCCAAAGCTGCCGGACGCATAGCCCTTGGGGGTCTTGGCAGGGCCCGCATAATAGACGGGGTGGTTCTTGAAGTAATCGGGCAATCCGTGGCCGGCATCGACGCGTTCCTTGAGGGTCGCGTGGGCAATGTCGCGTGCCACAACCATGGGCCCGTTGAGGAGAACGCGCGTGGTCACCGGATGCTTGGAGAGCTCGGCAAGGATGGACTCCATGGGTTGGTTGAGGTCGACTCGCACCACCTTGTCCTCCTTGATGACTCGCTGCCCGGGCGCGATGAAACGACCCGGGTTGGTTTCCAATTGCTCCAGCCAAATCCCTTGGGCGTTGATTTTGGCTTTGATGTTGCGATCGGCCGAACAGGACACGCCGACTCCAACCGGACACGAAGCCCCATGACGCGGGAGTCGCACCACGCGGACGTCCAGGGCGAAGTACTTGCCTCCGAACTGGGCACCGATGCCTGTTTTGCGGGCTAGATCGAGCACGAGCGCTTCGGTTTCCAGATCCCGGAACGCACGTCCATGTGCGTTGCCGGAGGTCGGCAAGCTGTCGAGGTACTTTGCCGACGCCAGCTTTACCGTTTTCAGGCATTGTTCCGCAGACGTGCCGCCGATGACAAAGACCAGGTGATAGGGCGGGCACGCTGCCGTGCCCAAGGAACTCATTTTCTCGATGAAGAACTTCTCGAGCCCCTTCGGGTTGAGCAACGCCTTGGTCTCCTGGAAAAGGAACGTCTTGTTGGCAGACCCGCCGCCTTTGGCCACGAAAAGAAACCGGTATTGAGCGCCTTGGCTGGCATACACGTCAATTTGGGCAGGCAGATTGGTGCCAGTATTGGTCTCCTTGAACATGTCCAGAGGCGCGGTCTGGGAGTAACGCAGGTTCTCCTGCGTGTAGGTCTCGTAAACGCCCCGCGAGAGCCATTCGGCATCGTCCACTCCGGTCCAGACCTGCTGACCTTTCTTGGCCACAATGGTGGCCGTCCCGGTGTCTTGGCAGAAAGGGAGGATGCCCTCCGCTGCGATTTCGGCATTCTTGAGCAACGTGAGTGCGACATACCGATCATTGGCAGAGGCTTCGGGATCCTCGAGAATCGCTGCGACTTGGGCTAAATGCTTCTCGCGCAGGAGGAAGGAGCAATCGCGCATGGCATGCCTGGCCACGTAGGCGAGCACTTCAGGTTCTACCTTGAGGATGGCCTGGCCCTCGAACGAGCTGGTTGTCAGCCCTTCCGATGAGAGCAGACGGTACTGGGTGTCGTCCGGGCCGAGCGGGAACGGGTCCTGGTAGAAAAAATCGGGCAAAGCCATGCGACCGATTCAAGAGAGCCGGCAGGGCAATTTCAACCTTTGCCAACCATTGCGCCCGGAATGAGCGAATCTTTGTTCCGCCAAGCGTCGCCGCTACTGCTTGGGAGCTACGGGCGGCCGGTTCTTGGTAGCCCACGCTTGAGCCGCTTTGGGATCTTGGCGGCTCCAGTTACGGGCCAGGGAGTCCACGGTTCGGGTTCGTTGATCCGGATCGGATATGGAACCCGCCCAAGCCATGGCGCCTTCAGGATCCTTGGAAAGGATGTTATAAGCGAAACTGCGCTTTGCAGGGTCATTCTCCGGAGTGGCTGGCAGTTGGGTCAGATAGGCACCCGCAGTAGCGGGATCGGACTTGGCCCATTGATCAATGACTTCAGACAACGCGCGGGTGCGGCCTTCGCCTTGGGGCAGGGACATGACCCACGAAGCCGTTTCGGGGGCATTCTTGGCCGCCAGACGTCCCGCCAATTCGGCAGTTGCCGAATCCCGGAAAGAGCCGGCCGGCAGACTGCTGACGGCAGAACGGCTCTCCTCCAGTCCGCGTTGGGTGATTAGTTCGGAGACGAGCGAATCGGCGAGGCGACTGTGACGTCCCGTGGGTTGGGTGGAAGCGACTTCCAAAGCGCGATTGATGTTCGTGTGGGCCAATTGGGTAATGACCGAATTGACCGCTAGATTGCCTTCCCCGCCCCAACGGCCTCCCTGATCCCCTTCATTGGCGGTGGTGGCTGGAGCGTTGGCCTGGGCCCACGCGAGGGCTTCCTCCGGATTCGAACGAGCCCATGTCTTCAGCACAGAACTGGTTGCGATGAAGCGGTCCTCAAACCCTTTTGCGTTCTTGGCGTAGTTTGCCGCTGATTTGGGATCTAATTGGGTCCACTTCTGCAAAAGCATTGAATATTCCCGCATTCCCCGACCCCAGCCCCCGCGGCCTCCCCCATTCGGCACGGCCACTTCCAATGCAGCTTTGATTTTCTCGGGCGTATCCAGGGTTTCCAGCAAACGCATAAAACCAGTGGTACGAACGATATCGTCTTCTTGGGCGAGCAATTTTTTGAGCCACTCCCCGATGGGCCGACCGCCGGTGAGCTGTTCGGTGGTTTGGGACGCGTGGTCGACACCGGATGACGCGTCGCTGCGGCTCATATTGGTGGGCAAGGTCGTAGCAAAGCTGTCTTCCGCCTGGGAAGACTTCGAGACCGACACGCCGGGCTTGCCCTGGGCCGTCGGCCCGCCAGGAGATGTGAATCGGCCAATACAGAAGGTCAGGGAGGCGGTTGCCAGCCATATACCAATGGTGAGGGGACGAGGACTGGCCGGAAGCGATTTCATGAGACTATGCTTTTATAACCCTGCAATGGGCGAAACGTTGCAGGTTTTTTGACCAAGGCGGGGTTGAGCGGCAGCAAGGGACAAAAGGGACAAAAGGGACAAAAGGGACAAAAGGGTAGCCGCCGTGTGTCCCTTGGGTCTTTTTGGTCCCTTTGGTCGCTTTGGTCCCTTGGTAGACCCCGACCGCTGCAGGTTCCGCAACGCCTCCGGAGACGGATGAAAGTGGAGAGTAGGGGGATCGAACCCCTGACCTCGTCATTGCGAACGACGCGCTCTACCAACTGAGCTAACTCCCCGGTGACTATCGAGGGATGATTTTGGGCGAAGTCGTTCCCCACGTCAAGCTTCGGCCCTTTCGTCGCCATCGTGTGGCTGTCTGTCTATGCTGGGTGACGCCTTTCGGGGAACCGGTTAAAGCCGGCGTCTCCACGCCCGGAGAATGCGCGCGAACTCAGCGTTGGCTTCGGCGAGGACTTCCCGCAGGTTCTCCGTGGAAATGGCATAAGCGCCAAAACTGGTAACCGTTTGTTGTTCGAGGAGGTCGGAGGTGGCCACGGTGATGTCGTGGGCGGGGGCGTACTTGGCGACCAAGCGTTCGACGACTTGGTCCGCGGTCTGGTTTGAGCCCGAGTAAAAGATCTGGATCCCGCCGGGTTGATCATCGCGGGAGGCCTTTGGTCCTTGGCCATCAAAGACAAGCACCACCCGGATACCGCTGCTATCCTGGTATTGTGTGAGGACCTTGATGAGTTCGTCCCGGGCGAGAATCATGCGCCGACCGTGGAGGGAGCGCAGCTCGGGCCAAGAAAAGATTACGCTGTGGCCGTCAACGATAAGGTGACGCATGAGAGAATGTGGCATGGGCTTCCAGCCCATGGGACGTGGCATGCGCGCCCGCTCATGGTTCGCGCACCCATGCCGCGGCTGCGGCGCTCGGCTGACTGGGGAAGGCTTTGCCGCAGTGTGAACCCCGCGCTCCTTGGGCCGCAAGCCCATGCCGCAGTGGGAAAAACACAAACGCGCCGGGCCGGAGCCTGGCGCGTTCGTTTGCGAAGATGTCCGCTGCTTTTACTCAGCAGCTGCTTCAGCAGCGGCTTTCTTGGGCGCGGGCTTGCGAGCCTTCGTTTTGTTGGTGGACGCCAGGAGAGCCTTGGCTTTTAGGCGCTCCAAATAAGCGGCACGACGACGACGTTTGATGATTTTGTTTTTTTGCTGGCCCATAAGAATTTTTAGGAAGGGGAAGACTGCTAGGAGAAGAGGGGGCTGCGGTCAAATGCTTTCGGGCTAGGAACGCTTTGGCCCCCGAGGCGCGGAACCGGTTTTTTTGGCAGTTTTGGCGCCTTCGGGCCGCTTGGATGCCGGTTTGCGAGACTGTTTGCCGCCGCCGGGCCGAGCCGGTGGCGGTCTGTTGCCAGGCTTGGCCCCCCCTGACTTGAATCCGCCGGGCCGGGATGTTGCGGGTTTGCCGCCGGGCCGGGCTCTGTCGACGCCTTTTCGGTCCGTGTTTTTGCGGGGCCTGTCCTCGCGTCGGGGTGCGGCGTCGGGGGAAGCGGCGAACCGGGACGGAGCGGGCCTGGCGTGCGTGTGCGGGGCCTCACGGCGGGCCTGGTCGGGTGCTGCTGCCGTTTCCGAACTCGCTGGCTTGGGCAAAGCCGGTGTCCGTGGCGTGTAGGGGCGCGGCTTGCGTTTCCTAAGAGTAGGATCCGCAGGCACGGGTTTGCTGGCCTTGAGAGCGTCGATTTCCTCGTTGGCGAGCAGTCGCCAATGGGCCGGCTTGAGGGCACCGATACGAAGCGGGCCGATCCGGATCCGGCGCAGGTAGGTGACCTCGTAGCCCAAAGAATAAAGCATGTGCCGGATTTGGCGCTTAATGCCCTGTCGTAGTGTGAGCTTGATGAGCTGCGGGGTTACGACGTTGACGTGCTCGACGCGGCCCAATCCGCCCTCGATCCGGATACCGGAGGTGAGCTTGTCGCGATGGGCGGGATCGAAAGGTTTGTCCAAGCCAACCTCGTACTCCTTGTCGATTTGGTGGCTGGGATGGGTCAGAGTCATCGCCAGGTCACCATCGTTGGTGACAATCAGGAGGCCTTCGCTCTCCTTGTCGAGCCGACCTACATGGAATACCCGGGGCCAGTCCTGCGGCAGGAGATCGAAAATCGTGCGGCGGTCGTGTTCGTCTTCGGCCGTGCAAAGGTACCCTTTGGGCTTGTTGATGACGGCGGTGAGCGTCTGTTCGACTTTAACAATCTTGCTGCCCACTTTCACGCAATCCCCCGGTTGGACCTGGGTGGCTAGCTCAATGACGATGTGGCCATTGATTTTTACCCGACCGGATTTGATGATTTCCTCCACGCTGCGGCGGGAGCCGAGGCCGGCGGAGGCTAGGTAACGATTCAGACGCATGAGGGGGCTGGAGATAGCCGTTCCTGACCCGGAGTGCCAATGGAATTGCAAGGCGCCTATTGAAATAGTCCGGCCACGAGTTGCCGGGCTATTTCCACTGGCTGGCGGCCCGTTGCGCATTTCGCTGCCTTGCATCGTGGCGGGCATCCGCTATTTAAGCGCGCGCAACGTCTTTTTCACAAAATGTCCAAATTGGTCATCCCACGGAAAACAGTTTACCGGCTTTCGCTCTACTACCGGGCGTTGCAGCGGCTTAAGGCTAACCAGGTGGAGACGGTCAGTTCGGCGGCGTTGGCCAAGGCAGCGGGAGTCAAATCGACGCAATTACGCAAGGATTTGACCTATTTCGGCCAGTTCGGGACGCGGGGTTTGGGGTACAACGTGCCAGCGCTGAGCGCCAGACTCACCGATGTGCTCGGCACCACCCATCTCCAACCGGTCATATTGATCGGCGCGGGCCATCTCGGGTCGGCCCTGTTGCGTTACCCGGGGTTCGCCAAGGAAGGCTTTGAGGTCGTGGCTGCTTTCGATGCCGATGCCGCCCGCAAACGGGCCCGCGATGTCGGCGTCCAAGTGCTGCCGATGGAGAAGATGTGCGAATTCATCCGCGAACACCGGATCAAGATGGCCATTCTGACAGTACCCGGCCTTGTGGCCCAGGAAGTGGCAAACGAAGTGGTCGCAGCGGGGATCTTGGCAGTATTGAATTTTGCCCCCCTGATCCTCCAAGTCCCGGACAATGTGGTAGTCAACAACGTCGACCTGGCTATCGAGTTGGAGAATCTGAGCTATTTCATCCAGTGAACGTGGCGACCGGGCGCAGACCAAAGCCGGGCAATGAGGGATCCGGGGAACCCCGGCTCTCGCCATTGGCTTGGCAGCAAGGGGATTTCCGCCTCGAGCCGACCCTCGATTGCGGGCAGGTGTTCCACTGGCGCCGGTTGGGAGCCGGCTGGATTGGCGTGATCGGCAGCACCCCCGTCTACATTGAGCAAAGCACTCAAGGATTGGCGGTCTCCCAAGGGGCTGAGTCTGCTGCGGCCCATTATTTCGGCTTGGACCACCCCCTGGCCGATATTTGCGCCTCTTTTCCCAAGGACCCCGCCATGCAGGAAGCCGGCCGGTTTTGCTCCGGCATGCGGATTCTTAGGCAGCCCTTCTGGGAATGCTTGGCCACCTTCATCACCTCCTCGATGAAGCAGGTTCCCCATATTGCGCAGATGTCCCACGCGATCAGGGGGCGTTTTGGCGAGCGGGTCCAATGGGGGGATCAGACCCTTTACGCCTATCCCAGTCCCGCCCAACTGGCACTGGCCACCGAAGAAGAGCTGCGCGGGTGCAAATTGGGCTTTCGTGCCAAAAACCTATTGGCTTCGGCCCGCATGATCGCCTCCGGCCAAATCGATCTTAACCAAATCCTCCTCATGGACGATGACAGCGCCCGGCTCGAACTCTGCAAACTCCCGGGCGTGGGCCTCAAAGTGGCCAATTGCGCCCTGCTCTTCGGGGCCGAACGGCTGGCGGCGTTTCCTATCGATGTGTGGATCGAGAGGATTTTGCGGGTACTGTACTTTGCCCGTAAACGCAACGTCACGGCCAAGCGGCTCCAGGCCTTTTCGGCAGATCATTTCGGTCCTTATGGAGGTTACGCCCAGCAGTACCTCTTCCACCATGCCCGCAAGACGTGGAAAGATTCGGGTCCCGGCGCGGGCAAGCCGGTCGGCAGCCGGGCAGCGAACCGGGTCAAGAGAGCCTGAGGAAAACGGCATGGTTATCGACGTTGTCTTGAATCCGGCGGAAATCGCGCTCTTGCGGGGAGTCGATCTTGGGGCGACCACGTGTGTGGTCTTCGACGTGCTACGTGCGACTTCCTCAATGATCACGGCTCTGGAGAACGGGGCATCAGCAATCTACCCGGTGCGCACCGTCGAGGAGGCATTTGAACTCAAACAACGGATGCCGGACGCGATTCTTGCTGGCGAACGCCATGGGGAACGGATCGAGGGCTTTGATTTGGGGAACTCGCCCTTTGAGTACCAACAGGGCGTCGCGGGACGCAGGATTATCACGACGACCACCAATGGAACCATTGCCCTGCGCGCCTGCGAGGAGGCCCAGTGCGTTCTGGTGGGGGCATTGCTGAACCTGGGGGCCCTGCGCGAGGCCATTGAGACCCGGCAACCCGAGCGCTTGTTGGTGATCTGCGCTGGCACATTCGAACATTTTGCTTTGGAAGACGCAGCGGCCGCCGGATTCCTCATCGCGAGCCTTGGGGGTGCCGACCTTACCGATTCGGCCCGGGCAGCGCTGGCCATCACCCGATTCTACCCTGACCCGCAGGAAGCCCTGATGGAGGCCGCCAACGGCCGGGTGCTTTGCTCCAAAGGAAGGCAGGCAGAAGTGAGCTGGTGTGCTCAGATCTCCCGGTTGGCGACTGTCGGGGTGTTGACGGGAGGGGCACTCACGTCATTGGGCCGATGAAGGAGCGCCTCAAGGAACTCATCGAGCGCGGGCTGCATCGATTGCCGGACCTCAGCAACCTGCCCCTCCGGCGCCAGGTCACCGGCGGCTTGGCCGTTTCCGTGCTCCTGCATCTCCTGGCGTTTTTCCTCATCGGTCTATTGGCGGCAATCCTGCCTCAAAGTGCAGCAGTCGTTCCAGACCGGGCGCCGCCATTGGTTCCCGTCGAGATTGAGATGATTCCCGTTCAAATCCCCGAACTGGCTGCCAAGCCCGAGGAACCGCCCGTCATCGATGCCGAGGGACTTCAAAAATCCAAAGTCGCCCCGGAGCGGGCGCGTTTTCAATCCAGCCAGGATATGCTGGCTGCCAGCGAAAAGGCGGGCAAAGGGCTCCAACCGTTACCTAGCCAGGAAGGGTTGGATCTGCCGCTCACGCAGTTCCGCACCCAGCAGGGGGCCGTGGGGGAGGTTCAGGAGGCCGGGGAGACTGCCCCCGTTAAGCCGCCAATGCCTGCCTATAAGGTCAAGCCATTGCCCCGGGAATATCTGGACGCGATGGCCAAGGTTCAGGAGATCGACCCAGAAAAACCGGGCGAGCCGGTCCCCGCCGATCCGGTGACCAAGCAAGGGCCGGGACTGGAGCCCAAGCCCACTCCGTCGCCCAAGCCCGTGGCCACTCCGCTCCCGAAGACTACCGAAATGGCGCGTCTGGATCCGCAGCCCGCAAAGTCGCCCGGCGCGCAGCCTGAGATGCGCCAGACCCGCGTGGAGGGCAGCATCAATAATCGAGGCCGGGCCGGTGTGGACGCAATCCGAACCCCTTTAGGCGAATACCGGCGAAAACTCAGTGCCCAAATCCAATCCCGGTGGCAATATCATACGCGGGAGCGAATGGATTTGCTCGCGCTGGGTACGGTGCGTATCAGGTTTTTTGTCACTCGGGACGGGCACGCGCAGGATATCCAGATTGTAGAGAGTAATTCCAACCGGAGTTTTGCCGATGTCTGTGAGCAATCGGTGCGGGAAGCCAAGCTGCCGCCACCACCGAACGATCTGGAGTTGATGAACGACGGCCGCCTCGAACTTGTTTTCAGCTTCACCCTTTATAGCGACCACTAATGCCCATGATCATCCTAGCCGCCTCTTTCCGATCCATTTACGAGTTCTTCGCCCAAGGCGGGTTCTTTATGGGGTTGTTGTTGATTTGTTCGGTCGTGAGCGTGGCCGTCATAGTGATGCGGGGAATGGCGCTCCGGCGCGGGTTGGTAATCCCCGAGCACATTGAGCGCGAGATTGACGAATTACAGCCCAACAGTCTCAACGGAGCCGATCACCTCACGCGGGTGGTTGCGGGCAACATGTCCCTTCTGGGCCGGGTCGTTCAGGTGGGTGTCGAACACCTCAGCTGGCCCAAGTCGGAGAACATGGATGCCGTCCAGACCCGGGCCCGGCACGAGATCGTGCGGCTGGAGAGCGGCCTTTTCGTGCTGGAGATCATCGTGGGGATTGCTCCGTTGCTGGGGCTCTTGGGGGCTGTTTCCGGGTTGGTCACGGTATTTGCAAGCATGGGGGCCAGTGTCACGGTGGCCGACCCGCGCGGGATCGCCAAGGGGATCTCGGAGGCCTTGAGTACGACCATCGTGGGTCTGGCTATCGCCATTCCCAGTCTCATCGCTCACACGTGCTACTCCAAGAAGATCGAGACCATGGCGGCCGAGACAGAGACGCTCATGGCCGATCTCTTGGCCAAGTGTTATTATAATAAACATAAACGCCTCAGCGCCCGGGTCACGCCCGCCTCGCCGGACGCCAGCTTTGCTCCGGGCCGACAGCGCCCGCAGGCCCGCCCGGAGGCGCTCACCCAAGCCAGCTCCGAGCCTACCCACGAATTGCCGCTGTGAACTTTTATCCCCGTAAACGGCGCACTCCGCAGGTCATCATCGTCTCGATGATCGATATCTTTGCGATCCTGCTCATTTTCGTGATCGTAACGACCACCTTCAAGGTGCCGACCCCGGAGCAACCGGCGGTGACCATCAAGCTGCCCGAGTCCTCCAGTGCCGCCGGGACGGAGGGCAAAGGCCAAACCGTCATCTCTGTGGAGAAAACCGAGGAGGGCGAACGCGTGTTCCTGGATGCCAAACCGGTGTCCTTGGAGGACCTCAGCAAGGACGTCCGCGCCCGTTTACAGCAAAGTCCTCCCCCGGCATTCGCAATGCGCGCCGATGAACGCATCTCCTATGGGTATCTGGTAAAAGTACTCGATGCCTTGAAGGAAGGCGGCGTTAAAGGCAGCTTATCGGCATTTACCCAAGCAAAGAAATGATTCTGGAAATTGTGAACTACGGGGATCCAGTGTTGCGGGCCACAGGCGCGCCAGTCAAGGCCATCACCGACGATCTCAAGCGGCTGGCCTCGGATATGCTCGAAACCATGCGCGACGCGGACGGGGTGGGTCTGGCCGCCCAACAGGTCGGGGTGCCCGTTCAAATGGCAATCGTGGATGTGGCGGGCATGGAAGACCGGCCCAGCACGATGAGCATGGATGGCAAGCTTGTGGACTTGGAGCCGTGGATGCCCATGATCCTTCTCAACCCCGAGCTGGATCTCGGGAAAGAGAAGGAGGCCGGTACCGAAGGCTGCTTGAGTTTCCCGGAAATGAGCGCCGAGATCAGCCGCGCGGCCCTCGTGCGTGCCAAAGTCCAGCTCCTGGACGGGCGCCACATCGAGTTTGAGGCCACCGGGTTGCTCGCCCGGGCCTTGCAGCACGAAGTCGATCACCTCAATGGCATCCTTTTCATCGACCGGATGAATGCCGCCTCCAAAGCCGCCCTGGCAGGCAAACTCAAGCGTCTCCAGCGCCAATCCAAATAAGTGAAGCTCTCCACCATCCACTCCACCCTGACCGAGTTGGGCACCCAGCCCACCCGCAGCCTCGGCCAAAATTTCTTACACGACCAGAACTTGGCCGAGTGGATCGTCGCACAGATGGACATCCAGCCGGGCGAGACCTGGCTGGAGCTCGGTCCCGGTCTTGGCGCGCTCACAGAATTTGCCGTGCGGCGTTCCAACCGCGGCATCCTGGTCGAGAAGGATGGGCGTTTGGTCAAATACCTGCAGGAACACTACTCGCATCTCGAAATTATTCACGGCGACGCCTGCGAATACGATGTGCGCCAGCTCTTTGCCCGCGGCCCGGTCAAAGTGTTCGGTAACCTGCCGTATTACGTTTCCAGCCAGATCCTCTTCCAGTTTACCGATGAGCCCAGCCCGGTGTGCGCGCTCAGCTTTACGCTCCAGAAAGAATTGGCCGAACGCCTCTCCGCGCAGCCCCGCACCAAGGCCTACGGCGCGCTCACGCTTATCCTAGGCCGTCGCTGGCATGTGAAGTATCTCCGGACTTTGCCGCCCACTGTTTTCACCCCAGCGCCCAAGGTGGATTCCGCAGTTGTCCTTTTGACCCCGCGTGTGCGCGGCGAGTTGCCTGAATGCGACGGCAACCGGTTCGTGTCGATGGTTAAGCAGGGTTTCTCCCAACGGCGCAAGCAGCTCCGGAAGATGCTCGCCAGCCATGCGCTGGATTGGCCTGCCGTGTGTGCCAGCCTCGGTGTGGAGGAAACGGTGCGGGCCGAGGAGCTGAGCCTCACCCAGTGGATCCATCTCACCAACATCGCCAGCGCCCGCAAGGGAAGCGCCGCGCCCCTCTCCGGAGAAGCCAACGCCCAAGACGTCCATGGCGAGATTTTCGACGTGGTTAACCACAACGACGTGGTCACTGGACGAGCTTCCCGCCACGAGGTGCATACCAATAACTGGCTGCATCGGGCCGTGCACATTTTCATCTTCGATAAGCACGGGCAGCTCTTCCTCCAAAAGCGGTCCCGATGGAAAGACCGGTGTCCTGGGCTGTGGGATTCCAGCGCTGCCGGCCACGTGAATACGGGCGACGATTACGACGGAACCGCTGCGCGTGAAATCGACGAGGAATTGGGTGTGACTACCCCATTAACCCTCATCGGGCAGATTGAAGCCTCTCATCAAACCGGGTGGGAGTTTGTCAGGCTCTACCGGGGCCAGCACGAAGGCCCGTTCCGGCTGCCGCCTGCGGAGATTGAGAGCGGAGCCTTCTTTCCTCTGGAGCAGATTATAGCATGGGTGGCAGCGCGGCCTGGAGATTTCGCGCCTGGCTTCTTGAAATGCTGGGCCGTGTTCCGCGCCAGCCAGCCTGAAGCACTGTAGCATGGGCTTCCAGCCCATGGGCAGCCGGGGGGGTGGACGGCGGCCGGACGGCGGCCGGACGGGGAGGATCCAGGAAGCGCTCGCTCCGTTACGCCGAAGCTCGAACCACAATAGGACCATCGCTCTCAAATGCCGACCACTCAATGTGAATGTCTGTGGGACGTGCGCCACACACAACCCGCCACCTAGATGGGGCGCGCTCTACGTTCTGTTGGCCATCGACCCGTAGTTTAGGCGACACTTTCTCCCAAATCACCATCGCCGTCGATTAGGTGGTGCCTCGCCGCGGAACGCTAAGTCCGCTCAAATGTCCCGCACGATCTCCTGTCGTTGCTGGTCGTACTCTGCACGGGTGATCAGGTCTTTCGCCAAAAGATCGTGAAGCGTACGAAGTCGGGCTTCGGCGCTCGTCTCGAGCCGCGCCTCCCCTTGAGAACCGCGCGGGTAGGGGTGCTCACGGCCATCATCCGGCACCTCAATGATCTCACGCGCAATACCGCGGCGGCTCAGAGCATTGTAGAAGCTCATCGCACTGGCCGTAAGAGCCGCAAGAACCCAAAGTACTTTGAAGCCCCCCGCATCGTCGGGAATGGCGCTCAATCCCCGATCGGGGAGATCCGTTTAGCCTGAAAACGGCGCTCGAATAGAGGCCATGAGTTGCGAGGGACTTGGTGTCTGAAATTCCTATCCCTTGGGTGAATCAATCGTTTGGACTATTTCCACACACGGTTGAACGATTCGGCTGTGGTCATTTCACTTGCTGAGTGGCTACAATGATCGTGCTCTCGTAGGAAACCTTGGCACAGCGCCGATCGCGCCCCACTGCGGAAAACCGCCGCCGGAGAAGCGCTGCCCGATGCCGCGAAAGGTATCGTTGGTCTGGCAATGGAGGACGTGAGGGGTTGCCCGGCTTCGGTGCCTGCCGGGCTCCCGGCCACGCGGAATCTGCATACGGTGCGGATGCCTCGGTGGGGGGACGGTGCTCGGTCAATGCTGACTGCCTGTTTGCCACGGCCAGGTTTACCGCAGAGGCGGCAGATAGAGGATCCTATCGGAGAACCATTTCGGTGCTTCTGTGATGCCTCCCGCATTTGCGCGCTCAACGAAACTCATCTACGTCCAAGCCACTGCCCTCCACGATGCTTTTCAATGTCCCGATGGGAATTGGTCGACTGCCATGGTCGGCCACGATGACTTGCCGCCCATCCGAGTGCCGCCATTTCTGGTGACTGCCTTTTTGCGAAACCAGTAAGAATCCACGGCGAGTGAGAACGCGGACAACGTCCCGCGCATTACAGGCTGGATACTGCTGCCCCATCAAACCGTGAGTTCGACGAGTTTTGCTTCTTTAGAAAAAGACATTGGGGTCGGCTCAAACCAAAGTGCCAAGGCTTCTTTGGCATTCTCAATTGCCTCTATATCCGAGTCTCCAGCCGAAGCGCATCCGGGCACTTCGGGGAAGACGGCTGAATACCGACCCGTGACCAAATCCTTCTCCACGACCAGACGAAGTTTCATGAGAAAGAATGTACCCCAGCAATGCTCGAAAGTCGAGCCAGCCTTTGCTCTAGGGCAGACCCACAGAATCGAAAGGATCGACTCGGGCTTTTGAGCCTGAGTCGTTGCGGCTGCTG